>DASUPI010000051.1:0-24632 GCA_036281135.1 Rhodoplanes sp.
CGAGCGTGTTTGCGTGCGTCCAGTTCTTGACGACGCCGGTGATGAACTCGGAATTGGGAATGATGACGCTCGCGCGGTCGAACGTCTCGATCTCGGTCGCGCGCACGCTGATGCGGCGGACAATGCCCTCCTCGTTCTTGACGTTCACGAGATCGCCGACGCGGATGGGACGTTCGGCGAGCAGGATGAGGCCGGACACGAAGTTCGAAACGATCGATTGCAGGCCGAAGCCGATACCGACCGACAGGGCGCCCGCGATCAGGGCGATTTTCTGCAGGTCGATGCCGAAGGCGCCCATCACGAGCGAAAGCACCGCGATCAGTCCGGCATAGCCGAACAGCGCCGATATCGAGTGCTGCAGACCGGGATCGAGCGCGGTGCGCGGAAGAAAGCTTCTCGAGAGCCAGCGCTGCGCGCCCCGGACCGCAAGAATGCCGAGCAGCAAGATCGCAATCGCCCCGATCAGAGTGTGGATCGAGACGGTCACTCCGCCGACAGTCCAGCCGAACGCCGCCTCGGCGACGGCCGCGAACATATCGTCGGCGAAAACGCCCCACGGGCCGACCACTGCCAGGATCGCAAGAATGACGAGGGTGAGCCGCGTCAGCGCCGAGAAAAGCGTGGCAAGCAGGTCGAGCCCCCGCCGGGAGACGCCCAGCAGCGCCGCCACCGCTCGCCCGCGTTCGCTGTCCCCGGCGAGAAGCTCGGTGAACAGCGCGTCGATAAAAGCGTCGGCAATGATCAGTCCGCCGACAAGCGCGAGCGCCACGACGAGCCGGCCGGCGAGAAAGGCGGCGAGCGCGACATACCCGGCCGCGAGCGAGATCGCGATCGCGATCACCGCAATGATCAGCAGAATGCGCAAGCCGCGCTGGCCGGGTCCAGCCGTGGATCCGCCGCTTGTTCCGGCGGTGGTGCGCCAGATCAAATGCGCGCCAATCGCCGTGATGGCAAACGCCAGCAGCGCACTTGTCGCAACGGTCAATGAAATCGGCGCTGCCGTCGTTTTGTGCATCAGGTTCAGAAAGATCGCGAGCCCGAGAACGCGCGCGCTCCAGGTCAGATGGGTGGCGAGGCGGGCGGCTTCGACGTCGTTCCACGCAAACAGCCGCCATTGCGGCCGACGCGGCGCAAACAAGGCAATGGCGACGCCGCGTCCGAACGTGGCGGTCGCGACCGCCGTCGCCGCGCCGACGCCGATATTCCTGATCCAGGCGGGCATCAGCCCGTAATTCTCCAGCACGAGGACGAAAACGGTCAACGTGGCCGGCATCGCGATCGCATCGCCGAGCATCACGAAGAACGCCTGGGATGCACGATGGAAGCGGGTGGTCGGGGCCTGGTCTGTCAGGCGGCCGCGCCACCACCGCATCACCAGGAAGGCGGCGAGCGCGAACCCGGCCAGGGTGACGATGGCGCCGATCCACCCGCCCCGGCCGCCGGTATCGCGGGCAAAGATCCACCAGGCGCGCAGCAGCTGTCCGACCCTGGTCGCTTCGGCGGGCAGGGCGTCGGACACGTCCCTCCAGAACGTTGGATTGGCCAGTCCGGCGCTGCGCGCGAACAGCTCGCGGGTGAACAGCCCGCGGCGGAGATCGTTGACCTTGTTGCTGACGTCTTCGGAGCGGGTTGCGATGTAACGCGCATTCTTCAAGGTCGCTTCGAACTCACCCTGCTCATTCGTCAGCCGCTCGCGCTCGGCGACGATATTGGGGTCTTCCGGCGTGTCCGACGACTCCGGCGGGTCTCCGAGCTGCTTTAGGTGCGAGACGATTTCATTGAGATTGGATTCCAGAGTTCCGATCGTGTCGCGCAGCTCCGAGCGCAACGGCGTCAGGCGACGCCTGATCTCGACCAGTGTTTCATCGAGAACCTCGGCCTTCAGCGTCTCCTCGATCTCGTCGATGGTCGACTTGGCGGTGTCGAGCGTCGTTCTGGCGGCGTCGAGCCCCGGGTTCGGCGGCGGGTCCGGCGTCTCCGCACCGATCGGCCCGGAAAATACGAGCATGAGCCAAATGGCGGCAAGCGCCATGGCTGCGCATCGAGCCGCGCCGAGCCGGATTCGCATGATTTCCCCACGATCTCCCAAACGCGCCGAATATCTCTATTCGATTCGCCCGGTAGGAGGCATCCCGTGCGCTTCAAGCAAGCCGCAATGGCGTCGGAAATATGACAAGTCCTGCCGGAGGCAGGGCAATCCAGCGCGTCGGCCGCTGATCGCTGGAGGAACAGTTCGGCTGGCCGAACGTCAACAGGCTGTGGGTGATGGAAGGCCGGCGATTTCGGCCCTCAGCTGCCGCTGCTGCCGGAAAAGACCGCGCGCAGCTCGCGATCGGGCCCGAGATCCTCGATGCTTTCGATCGAGAGCAGTTCGGCGAGCCGCGTCCGCGCCCGGTTCACCCGGCTCTTGATGGTGCCGACCGCACAGCCGCAGATCATGGCGGCCTCCTCGTAGGAGAAGCCGGAGGCGCCGACCAGTATAAGCGCTTCCCGCTGATCGCCCGGAAGTTTCGCCAGCGCCTCGCGAAACTCCTCGAACTCGACCCGGCTGCTCTGTTCCGGCTGCGTCTTCATGCTGTCGGCATAGGAGCCGTCGCTGTCGGCGACCTCGCGCCGGCGCTTGCGGTATTCCGACCGGAACAGGTTGCGCAGGATCGTGAACAGCCACGCCGACATGTTGGTGCCGGGCTCGAACGAATCGATGTTCGCCCAGGCGCGCAGAAGCGTCTCCTGCACCAAGTCGTCGGCGCGGTCGACATTCGCGGACAGCGATATGGCGAAAGCGCGCAAACTCGGCACGGCGGCGAGCATCGCGTCGCGCACAGGCATCGCGTCGCGCACAGAGGGATCACGGCTCATTCGGTCGAGTCCTCGTCGCCCCGGTCGCCCTTGCCCTTTTCCCGATCGAGATTGCGCAGGAGTTCGACGAACCTGTCGGGCACGCCTTGGTCCACGACATCGTCATAGATGGCGCGCAGTTGTTGGCCGATCTTGGTTTGGATATCGCGGTTCAGTGCAGGGCCGGTCCTGACCGAACTGGGTTGCACGTCCATAATCCCTTCCGGCAGTGAAGGCTGTTTTCGTTCTCTCATCACTTCCTCACACCGACCCACCCTCCGGACGGGGAGCCGGACCCCTCGAAACTGTGATCCAACTCCCGAAACTTGCCACAGTTCCAGCAAATGGAACTTTTATGTGTATGCCGCGTTCCAAAGGTTCGGCCTGAGGCCCGCAAGAATACGGGGAGAACAAGCTTTGTCGTCGGCGCAATTGGTAGCTCATCACATTCCCTATCTGCGGCGCTATGCGCGCGCGCTCACGGGGAGCCAGAATTCGGGCGACGCGTATGTTGCCGCAACGCTCGAGGCAATGATCAAGGAGCCGAACGTCCTCGAAGAAGACCGGAACCCGAAGGTTGCCCTGTTCCGTCTGTTCGCGGCGATCTGGAACTCGCTCCCGGTGAACGAGTCGGCTGAGTTGATCGAATCCGACAGCCCGGCGGAGCGGCGGCTCGGGCATCTTACCCCGCGGGCGCGGCAAGCTTTTCTCCTCGTATCGCTCGAAGGATTTTCCGAGGATGACGCGGCGCAAATTCTCGGCGTGGATCAGGAAAAGTTCCGCACCCTGGTCGAGGAGGCCGGACGCGAGCTCGCCACCGATATCGCCACCGATGTACTTATCATCGAGGATGAGACCTTCATCGCCCTGGATCTCGAAGGCCTGTTGGAGAGCCTCGGACACCGCGTGATCGGGATCGCCCGCACGCACGCCGAGGCGGTCGCCATCGCAAAGAAGAAGCGGCCCGGCCTGATCCTCGCCGACATTCAGCTTGCCGATGGGAGCTCGGGCCTCGATGCGGTCAATGAACTGCTCGACACGTTCGAAGTGCCGGTCATTTTCATCACCGCCTATCCCGAGCGGTTCCTCACCGGCCAACGTCCGGAGCCGGCTTTCCTAATCGCCAAGCCGTTCCAGCCGGCGACCGTCTCCGCCGTCGTCAGCCAAGCTTTGTTCTTCGAGCGCAATGCCGCCCGGCGCGAGCGCAGGATCCTGGCCTGACAAGCGCGGCCGGCACGGTCGAGCGCCCCTCGAGCCCCGACGAAATCATAATCGGCGGAGCGCGACCTCCTGCACCGCGTGGGTCTCGCTCTTCTTCAGGATCAGGTCGGCCCGCTGGCGAGTCGGCAAGATATTCTCGTACAAGTTGACCAGATTGATCCGATTCCAGATCGAGGTCGCCGTGTGCACGGCTTCGACGTCGCTCAACTTGGAATAGCGCTGGAAGTACGACTTGGGATCGGCGAATTTCGTGCCGCGCAAGGCGAGGAAGCGATCGACATACCAATGTCGCAGCACGTCGTCGTCGGCGTCCAGATAGACTGAAAAGTCGAAGAAATCCGAGACGAACGGAACGGCTTTGCCGTCCTTGGGCGGGCGGCCGGTCTGGAGCACATTAACCCCCTCGACGATGAGGATGTCCGGACGGTCGATCTCGATCCACTCGTTCGGCAGGACGTCGTAGATGAGATGCGAGTAGACCGGCGCGCGCACGTTTCGCCGCCCGGCCTTGATGTCCGACAGAAACTGCAGCAGCGCCGACACATCGTAGCTTTCGGGAAAGCCCTTGCGCTCCATCAAGCCGTCCCGCTTGAGCACCTCGTTGGGGAACAGGAACCCGTCGGTCGTGATCATATCGACCTTCGGCGTATTCGGCCACCGCGCGAGCAGCGCCTGCAGCACGCGCGCGCTGGTCGACTTGCCGACCGCAACCGAGCCCGCGACGCCGATGACATAAGGCATCTTGGCGTCTTTGGTATTGAGGAACCGCTGCTGCACCCTGAACAGCCGCTGCGTCGCCGCCACGTAAAGCGCGAGCAGGCGCGACAGCGGGAGGTAAATCTCCCTGACCTCGTCCATGTCCAGGCGGTCATGCAGCGAGCGCAGCCGCGTGACCTCTCGCGGTTTCAGGGTCATCGGCGTGTCTTCGCGCAGCGCCGCCCATTCAATCCGAGAAAAGATGCGATACGGAGAAAGGTGATCCTCAGACGGTAGCTCGATTACTTGATCCATCGGGTCACTATTCCTTGCGTGCGGCCTTTTCTGCCAAACCTGACTGGGATGTGCGGGATTGAAGCGCAGCTTCGACTTCGGCGAACTTGATACCGCGCGCCTTGAGGAGGACGAGGAGATGATACAGCAGATCGGCGGATTCCGCGATCACTCTGTCACGCCGCTCGCTGATCGCCGCCAAAACCGTCTCGACCGCCTCCTCGCCGAGCTTTTTCGCGCAATATTCCGGTCCCCGGTCGAGCAGCTTACGGGTGTAGGACACGTCGGCGCTCGCCTTGGCGCGCTCGGCGATCCGTTGCTCGAGATCGTGCAGGGTAAAGCTTCGCATGGCGGCGCAAATAGCATTTCCGAGGGGCGAGGGGTAAGGAATCCTTCAGGGATCGAGGCGCATGGGCAGGCCCGCTTGGGCCATATATTCCTTGGCGGCGCGGATCGTATGTTCCCCGAAATGGAAGATCGAGGCGGCGAGCACAGCCGTCGCGTGCCCGTCGCGGATGCCTTCGACGAGATGGTCGAGCGTGCCGACCCCGCCCGAGGCGATGACCGGAACGGTCACCGCGTCGGCGATCGTGCGGGTGAGCGCGAGGTCGAAGCCCTGCCGGGTCCCGTCCCGGTCCATCGAGGTGAGCAGGATCTCCCCTGCCCCGAGGGCGACCACCTCCTCGGCATAGTGGACCGCGTCGATGCCGGTCGGCCGGCGGCCGCCATGGGTGAAGATCTCCCATCGGTCCGCCTCGCCCGGAGCGGAGACACGCTTGGCGTCGATCGCCACCACAATGCATTGGTCGCCGAATTTCTCCGCCGCCTCCTGGACGAAGCCGCGATCGTTCACCGCGGCGGTATTGATCGACGCCTTGTCGGCGCCCGAGGCGAGCAGCGCCCTTATGTCCTCGATGGTGCGTACGCCGCCGCCGACCGTGAGCGGCATGAAGCAGGCTTCCGCGGTCCGCTGCACCACGTCGAGGATGATGCCGCGATTTTCGTGGCTCGCGGTGATGTCGAGGAAACACAATTCATCCGCGCCGGCGGCGTCATAGGCGATCGCCGCCTCCACCGGGTCGCCGGCGTCGCGCAGATTGACAAAGTTGACGCCCTTGACGACGCGGCCGTCCTTCACGTCGAGACACGGGATGACGCGGACTTTGAACATGACTCGATTCAGTCTTTCAACTGCCGCCGCACCGCCCAGGCGACGCCGGCGAGGACCAGCCAGATCAGGAACGCGACGCCCGCGACGGGCACGCCGATCAGCATGAGCAGGCCGATCAGAGCCGTCGCGTAGAGCGCCGGGCCGAGATCGAGGCCGAAAACCACGCAAGGATGCACGTTGCTCTCGTCGAGTTGGCAGCCGAGCGCCGCCGCAACGGAGCCGGCGCCGAGCGCGAGCACGAACGGCATCGCCGCGATCGCCACGATCATCGCAAGAGCAATCCCGAACCGGCGGACCGTGGTCATGAACGAGACTATCCTTCGGAGGCCCGCGCAGACCGGATTACTTGCAGCGCCGTGAGGGCGTCGAGCCGCCCGTCATAGAGCGCCCGGCCGGCGATCGCCCCTGCAAGCTTCTTTGCGCCCGGCGCGACCAGACGTTTCACATCCTCGATCGAGGCAAGCCCTCCCGAGGCGATCACCGGCGTCGAGATCGCCTCGGCGAGCGCGATCGAGGCGTCGAGATCGAGGCCGGTGAGCATGCCGTCGCGTGCGACATCGGTATAAATGATAGCGGCGACGCCGGCATCCTCGAACCGACGCGCGAGCTCGAGCGCCGGCAGGTTCGCGCTCTCCGCCCAACCCTCGACAGCGGCCACGCCGTCGCGCGCGTCGAGTCCGACCGCCACCCGGCCTGGAAATGCCTTTGCGGCCTCTTTCACCAATTGCGGGTTGCGGACCGCCGCCGTGCCGATAATCACCCGCGTGACGCCCTTGTCGAGCCAACCCTCGATGGTCGCGAGGTCGCGGATGCCGCCGCCCAGCTGCACCGGAATCCCGACCGATTCGAGAATGCGCTCGATCGCCGACGCGTTCACCGGCCGGCCCGCGAAGGCGCCGTCGAGATCGACGATATGCAGATAGTCGAATCCCGTCTCCTCGAAGATGTGCGCCTGCTCCGCGGGGTCGCGATTGAACACGGTCGCGCGCGTCATGTCGCCTTGCTGCAGGCGCACGCACAGACCGTCCTTGAGGTCGATGGCAGGAAAGAGGATCACGATTTCTCCGGGCATAAGGGAGCGGCGTCACGGCGTCCAGCTTAGAAAATTGGCAATCAGCCTGAGCCCGAGGCGCTGGCTCTTCTCCGGATGAAATTGGGTGCCGGCGGCGCTTTCGCATGCGACAATCGCGGTGACCGGCCCGCCATAGTCGGCCTCCGCCACAAGGTCGGCGCGATCGGCGACCTTTAGGTGAAAGCTGTGCACGAAATAGGCGTGCAGCCCCTGCGTTCCAAGCGTAATGCCTTTGAGCAAGGGATGATCGCGCGCGGGGTCGAGGGTATTCCAACCCATATGCGGGATCTTCAGCGACGGATCGCGCGGGGTGATCCGATCGACCTCGCCCTTGATCCAGCCCAACCCGTCGGTCACCTCGTATTCGCGGCCGCGCTCGGCCATGAGCTGCATGCCGACGCAGATGCCGAGGAAGGGCCGGCCCTTCCCGCGCACCGTTTCGTGCAGGGCCTCGACCATGCCGGCCACCGCATCGAGACCGCGCCGGCAATCGGCGAACGCGCCCACTCCGGGAAGAACCACACGCTCGGCGCGGCGGATGACGTCCGGATCGCGTGTGACCACGATCGGCGCATCATGCCCGCTCTCGCGGGCCGCCCGTTCGAACGCCTTCGCGGCCGAATGCAGATTGCCCGATCCGTAGTCGACGATGGCGACGCTCACCGGCCTCCTCCCGGCCGTGGAAACAGCCCGAGAACGCCCACAGGCGGGCTTGCCGCGGTCCGTTGGGCGGAGCTTGCGGGAGCGGGCGTTGTCCCCGAACCGGCGCTTCTCGGCGCATCGGTCGACGCGGCCCAGGCGGAGAAGAAACGCCGCTCGGCGGCCTCGCGATCGTCGCCGACCACGATGCCGTGATCGCGCCCGCCCCGGCGGATCAGCGTCCAGCGCCGCAGACTCGCCGCCTCGAGGCCAATCAGCAGAGCGATGATGAAGCCGACGAGGACACGCGCTCCGACAGAAGCGCCGAGCAGCCGGAAAACGACTTCGAGCCCGGCCATGAGAACGAGATAGCCGAGAAGGACCAGCCACAGCCGGCGCCACAGCATCCACAGCGCGCCGAACAGGAACGCCGCCCAACTGAACCCGTCGCGTATGAAGATGAAACGCTCCGCTCCGTCGCGCCCGCCAGACCGGGGCGGCGGCTCCAGGACCGAATAGACCGCCATTCTACTAGCCTCGCCGGTTGTCACGCTCGCCCGCTATTGTCCTGCGCCCCGGAGCCGGCCAAAGCCCCGACAAGGAAAGAGGTCCGAAGCGCCGAGCCGCGGCGAAGCTCCTCCCCCTCACCTGCCGCCGTCTCCAGTGTCCCGTCGACCCGTGCGCCGGCCAACGGGCTTCACCGACCCAATGTTCCTTTGGTCGACGGGACCTCGCCTTTCGCCCGCGGATCGACTGCGACGGCGGCCCGCAGCGCCCGCGCCAGCCCCTTGAAGCATGACTCCGATATATGATGATCGTTCGTTCCGTACAGAGTCTCGACATGCAGCGTGACCCCGGCATTAACCGCAAAGGCCTGAAACCATTCGCGCACCAGCTCGGTGTCGAAAGCGCCCATCTTGCCGTGCGAAAACATGACCTTGAACACGAGGAACGGCCGGCCGGAAATATCGAGCGCGACGCGCGTTAACGCTTCGTCCATCGGGACATGCACATCCGCATAGCGGGTGATTCCCGCCATGTCGCCGAGAGCCTGCTTGACCGCCTGCCCGAGCGTAATCCCCACATCCTCGGTCGTGTGGTGCTGGTCGATATGCAGGTCGCCCTTCGCCCTGACCGTGAGATCGATGCGCGAATGGCGCGCCAGCAGGTCGAGCATGTGGTCGAGAAAGCCGATGCCGGTCGCGATCGTGGCGGAGCCCGTTCCGTCGAGGTCGAGCGTGACCTCGATCTCGGTTTCCTTCGTGGTGCGCTTCACGCTAGCCTTGCGCATTGAGCCCTCTCGTTCCGATTGGCGCGCCTTGTAGCAGGGCGTCTGCGCTTTCGCCACCGCAGCATTCGCGCTGGCGCTTCTGCCGCGAGGATCGTTCCCGTCCCTACCCTGCCCTCAAGGGGAGACTCTCAGCATTTGCATCGAACGGAATCAGTCCTTAAATCTTGCCGGCGCGAGGTTGCGATATTGACACAAGGCACACCGGCCGGGCCCTGGCACGGCACCACAATTCTCACTGTCCGCAAGAACGGAATCGTCGCCGTCGGCGGCGATGGCCAGGTTTCGATCGGCCAGACCATCGTCAAAGCGAACGCCAAGAAGGTGCGGCGGCTCGCCAAGGGCGACGTGATCGGCGGATTCGCCGGCGCGACGGCGGACGCGTTCACCCTGTTCGAGCGGCTCGAGGCCAAGCTGGAGCAGTATCCCGGCCAGCTCATGCGCGCCGCGGTCGAGCTTGCGAAGGACTGGCGCACCGACCGTTATCTGCGCCGGCTCGAAGCGATGATGATCGTCGCGGATGCGCAGGTCTCGCTGGTGCTCACCGGCACCGGCGACGTGCTCGAGCCCGAGAACGCCGTCATGGGCATCGGCTCGGGCGGCAATTACGCGCTCGCGGCGGCGCGCGCGCTGATCGACACCGAGCTCGACGCCGAGGCGATCGTCCGGCGCTCGCTCGCGATCGCCGCCGAGATCTGTGTCTACACCAACGAAAAGGTGGTGGTCGAGACACTGAAGGCCGCCTGACCCATGGCGCCGCACGTCTACAGTTTCCGACGGATGTCGACCGCCGACCTGCCGCTGATCCGCAGCTGGCTGGCAGCGTCTCATGTGGCGGCATGGTGGGGCGACCCGGACGAGCAATTCGAGCTGATCCGGGAGGATCTGGACCAGCCGGCGATCAACCAGTTCATCGTCGCGAGCGAGGAGCGCTTGTTCGGCTACATCCAGAGCTACGATCCGGCTGCCTGTCCGGTGCAGCCGTTCGGGACTCAACCGGCGCGCACGCGCGGAATCGACCAATTCATCGGCGAGCCTGACATGATCGCTCGCGGGCACGGCTCCGCCTTCATAAGGACATTCATCACGCGGTTGTTGGCGGACGGAACGCCCCGCGTGCTCACCGATCCCGCTCCGGCCAATACGCGCGCCGTCCATGCCTATCGGAAGGCCGGCTTCCAGCCGGATCGCCTGGTCGATACACCGGATGGGCTCGCCTTGTTGATGGTATGCACCTCATGACCGACTTTTCTCCCCGCGAAATCGTCTCCGAACTCGACCGCTTCATCATCGGCCAGGGCGACGCCAAGCGCGCCGTTGCGATCGCGTTGCGAAACCGCTGGCGCCGCCTGCAGCTCGACGAACGCCTGCGCGAGGAGGTGATGCCGAAGAACATCCTGATGATCGGCCCGACCGGCGTCGGCAAGACGGAGATTTCCCGGCGCCTCGCCAAGCTCGCGGGCGCGCCCTTCATCAAGGTCGAGGCGACGAAGTTCACCGAGGTCGGCTATGTCGGGCGCGACGTCGAGCAGATCGTGCGCGACCTCGTCGAAGTGGGCATTTCGCTCGCCCGCGACAAGAAGCGCAAGGAGGTGCAGGCGCGCGCCCATCTGGCCGCCCAGGAACGCGTCGTCGACGCCCTCGTCGGCGCGAACGCCAGCCCCTCGACCAAGGACACGTTCCGCAAGAAGCTGCGGACCGGCGAAATGGACGACAAGGAAATCGAGATCGAGGTGCAGGCCTCGGGCGGCGGCATGCCGCTGTTCGAGATTCCGGGAATGCCCGGTGCGCAGATGGGCGCGATCTCGATCGGCGACATTTTCGGCAAGCTGGGCGGCGGCCGCTCCAAGACGCGCCGCGTCAGCGTCAAGGAGTCGTACGAAATCCTGATCAATGAGGAGTCGGACAAGCTGCTCGACCAGGACCAATTGGTGCAGGAAGCGATCAAGGCGGTCGAGAACAACGGCATCGTTTTCCTCGACGAGATCGACAAAATTGCCGGCCGCGAGGGGCGGGCCGGCGCCGACGTGTCGCGCGAGGGCGTGCAGCGCGACCTTCTGCCGCTGATCGAGGGCACCACCGTCTCGACCAAGCACGGCACGGTGAAAACCGACCATATCCTGTTCATTGCCTCGGGCGCGTTCCATCTCTCGAAGCCGTCGGACCTCTTGCCCGAACTGCAGGGCCGCCTGCCGATCCGGGTCGAACTGAAGCCGCTCACGCGCGACGACTTCCGGCGCATCCTCACCGAGCCCGAAGCATCCTTGATCAAGCAATATGTCGCGCTGCTTGCGACCGAAGGCGTCACGCTCGAATTCGCCCCCGACTCGATCGACGCGATCGCCGATGTCGCGGTTCTCGTGAACTCGACCGTCGAGAATATCGGCGCGCGCCGCCTGCAGACCGTGATGGAGCGCGTGCTGGACGATATCTCCTTCACCGCGCCCGACCGCAACGGCGAGACGGTGCAAATCGACGCGGGCTTCGTCAACAGCCGGGTCGCCGACCTCGCGAAGAACGCCGATCTCAGCCGGTTCATCCTCTGATCGGACGATTGGACGCAGCCGCGACCGGCTCAGCTTTGCTGGAACTTACGCTTGATAGCGCCGCGCCACTTAGTTGCGTGCGAAAGCATGGGAGCAAGTCGTGGAACGCCTGATCAACGGCTATCGGCGGTTCCGGTCCGAGCAATGGCCGCGCGAGCGCGACCGCTTCGAACGCCTGGCGCAGGGCCAGGAACCGCAGGCGCTCGTGATCGCCTGTTCGGACAGCCGGGTCGACCCGAGCATGGTGTTCGACGCGGCGCCCGGCGAGCTGTTCGTCGTGCGCAATGTCGCGAACCTCGTCCCGCCCTTTGCGCCCGACGCCGCCTATCACGGGACGAGCGCGGCGATCGAGTTCGCCGTGCGCGCTTTGCACGTGCCGAACGTGATCGTGCTCGGGCATGGCTCGTGCGGCGGCGTGCAGGCGCTGCTCGAGGGCGCGCCGCCGAGCGTGAGCGATTTCGTCGGGCAATGGATGAAGATCGGCGAGCCGGCGCGGCAGCGTGCGCTCGCCGGCCCGCATGCGCATGATCGTCAGCAGACCTGCGAGCAGGAAATCGTTCGGCTGTCGCTGGACAACCTCCTGTCGTTCCGGTGGGTGCGCGAGGCGGTCGAAGCCCGTCGCCTCCGATTGTGGGGCTGCCATTTCGATATCCGCACCGGCCTGTTGCAGATGATTGGCCCGGACAACCGGTTCGCGCCGATCTCCGAAACGCTCGGCAGCTCGCAGAACGAGCGGGGCTGATGATGTGTCGTGCTCGGCCACGAAGCCCGGCGTCGATAGCGGCCCCCCTCCCCGCGGATTGCTCCTCAGGACCGCTCAAGGCAATCAGACGCGCTTTCCCCGCAATCGGACGTAAAGCGCCCCGGCGCCGCCATGCGCGATGTTGGCCGTCCCCAACCCGAGCACATAGCGGCGGAATTCCGGGAGATCGAGCCACAGCGGCACCTGCCGCCGCAGCACGCCGCGCTCGCCGTCCGCCGCGCGCGACCCTGTGCCCGTGATGACAAGCGCAATCCGGGCGCCGGCGGCCTGTGCATTGCGCACGAAGGCGAGCAGCGACGCATGCGCCTGCGCCTGGGTCATGCCATGCAGATCGAGGCGCGCATCGATCGGCGAATGGCCGCGCGCAAGGCGCTGCTTGTCGCGACGGGGAAGCGGGGCGAGCACCGGCGCGGGCCCCGAGCCGGGGCGGGGCGGCCTCCTCTGTTCAAGCAGCTTGCGCGGCAAGCTGTCTTTATCCTCGCTTGCGCTCGGCGGGGTGAGCGGCGGCGGCTCGCTCGGGCCGACACCCGGCCGCAGCGGGCGCACCGCGCGTATGGCGGCCGCCCACAGCCGACGCTCGTCGTCGGTCAGCGTGCGTTTCATCGCCGGTCACCTGCGAATCCTCAGCCTTCGACGCTACCAATAAATCGTCCTTGATCGGCGAATTTTTCGTGACGAAGCTGGCAGAGCCTTACGCTTGGCGCGGCGCACTGTATTGGTGGGCTTCTCCGGCTCGGGCGGCGGGCGCACCTGCGGCAGCGGCATGCGCGCGCCCGCCGCGACCGGATCGATCTCGCGCGGCACCAACATGGCGAACCGGCCGGCCTGGCGGATGCGCCCGGCCACTCGCCCGGCATCGTCGCCTGCCCCGAAATAGAGGTCGGCCCGCGCCGGGCCAACGATGGCGGAGCCAGTATCCTGCGCGATCATGGTGCGGCGGAACGGATCGGCCGACCGTGCCCCCGCGAGCGGCAGGTCAGCCTCGATATAGAACGGCGTCCCATAGACATGCAGCGCCCGGTCGACGGCAATGGATCGGCCGGGCGTGAGCCGCACCCCCTGCCCTCCCACCGGCTCGCGGTCGTCGATCAGGCCGACGATGCGGAAGAACACATAAGATCGGTTCTGCCGCCGCACCTCCTTGGCGTCTTCGGGATTGGCGGCCATCCAGTCACGGATGCGCGCCATCGACATTTCCTCCCGCGGAATGATGTTGCGCTCGATCAGGACGCGGCCAACCGCCGTGTAGAGGTAGCCGTTGTGCGCGTCATAATTGATACGCAGCATGGCGCCGTCTTCCAGCCGAACCCGGGCCGACCCTTGGATCTGAATTGTCAGCAGCTCGGCGGGATCCTTCAGCCAGCAGATCTCCAGATGCTGCCCGTCGAGCGCGCCGTCCTCGATCTCGCCGCGGTCGAAGTAAGGAACGCTGTCACCGGTGCTCGTGATGCGGACGACACGGCCCCGGTTGGGAAAGCTCGCTTTGGGCGGAGCGCCCGGGGCGACCAGGTCAGGCGGACGTCGGTAAACCGGCACGCTGAATATACGCGTCGGGAATCGCGAACCGTCGACGATGGGCTCGTAATATCCGGTCAGGAAGCCTGCGCTCTCGCCCAACTTGGCGATCCGCAACGGGCGGAAATTCTGCTCAAAGAACAGGCGCGCCTTATCGCCGTCGCCCTGGAGCGACTTGGCGGCGGCGAGCGCGCGGCGGCACACCGAGACGAGCGCCGGCAGGACCGGGCGGGCATCCGGCGCGGTCGTGCGCACGATCGGCCGGCAGCTCGCAAGGAAGGCGGCGAACGCGCTCGCATGGTCGTCGCCCGCCCAATCGGGAAGCTCGGCAAAATCGATCGGCTCTAGCTGCGAATCCGGTATTTGTAGCGGTCCCGGTTCTTCGGCCCGCTGCGGATCGGTCATCGGCGTTTCGGCTTGTCGCCCCGCATTGGCGGAGCCTCGGCGCGCCGCCTCGACGGGGCCGGCCGCGCCGAGGATGAGGGCTAACACCGCCGCAAGACTTACTCCGCGCAGCAGCACGGCGCTCATTGCTTCCCCCGCGGAGAAAACTAATGGCCGGCTTCGGTCGCGACGAGCTTCCAGTTGGGATCGCGGGAGGACACGTCACGCGCGAAGGTCCAGACGTCGGTCACTTCGGTCACTTTTTCGGGGTTGCCGTCGACGACCTTACCCGATCGATCGCGCGTCACCGAGATGAGCTGAGACACGAAGCGCAGCGTGATCTGGGCGGTCTTGGCGCGGAGTTCCGCTCCGATGATCTCGCAGGTGTCGATGGATACGAACCGCGTCTCCGCCCGGTAATTCTGGGCCTCGCGCTCGCGGATGGCCGCCTCGAATCCGTCATACACTTCCTTGGAGAGCAAATTTTTCAGCGCGCGACGGTCCCCGTCGGCGAAGGCAGTCACGATCATTTCGTAGGCGGCCCGCGCCCCGGTCAAAAAATGCTGCGGGTCGAAGCTCTTGTCCTGGGCGACGATGGTTTGCAGCCCGTCCGCAGCGAGCGAGCCGGGAGCGCTGATGTCCTTCCAGCGATCGGCCGGTTCGCTCGGCTCAGCCGGTTTGGCCACGCTGTCGGGGCTGCGCGGGGGAAGCGCAACCACTTTCTCGCTCGGCGCGTTGCGAACCGCGTCGCGCGCCGAGAACGGGTCATAGGGCGGTCGTTCCCGGCCGGTTCTCTGGCCCAGAACGCTGCGCAGCCGCAAGAAGATGAACACGGCTAACGCCAAGAATATGATTGTGTAGATATCGAACACGTCTCACACGCTCTCACAGAGGTCAGGACGGATCGGCAAGCCACTCGGGGCCAACACGTGTCGATCACGCGAATTCCGCTACAGTGATCTAGGCACGCCCGTGTCTTCATTCTAGAGGCGGCCGCCGTTCGGACCGCCTATTCAAGCTTAGCCCACAGAGCCTGCCTCGCCAACCCTCATCGCGCGAAAACCCGAGAAACCGTCATCCGTCCCGCGGCGAGGCTCCTTGTCGCATCAGGGCGGCTGTGTTAGCCACAGCTTCGGCGCTTGGCGTCCGCTGGCGCGTCACCAGGAACGTGGCAAGGAGACTACATGTCCACGACCACAAATGGCGGGGATACGCCGGCCCGACCGCAACAACCCCCGGCGGGACCTTCGCTTAACGTCCTCGCCCAATTCGTCAAGGATTTCTCGTTCGAGAATCCGAACGCGCCGCGTGCGCTGATGCAGCCGCCGCAGCAGCCGACGATCAGCGTCCAGATCAACGTCAATACCAAGCCGATGTCGAACACCGATTTCGAGGTCGAGCTGAAGCTGGAAGGCAAAGCCGAGGTCACCGGCTCGACTCTGTTCGGGTTCGACCTGCTCTATGCCGGCGTGTTCCGGCTGCAGAACATTCCGCAGGAAAACGTCCCCCCTCTCCTCATGATCGAATGCCCGCGGCTTCTGTTTCCCTTCGCGCGCGAAATCGTCGCGAGCGCGGTGATCAATGGCGGGTTTCCGCCGCTCCTGCTCGATCCGATCGATTTCGTGGCGCTGTATCAGCAGAAGATGGCGAGCCTGCAAGGCCAACCGGCGCCGCCGGCTCCCCCGCCGCAGACGTGAGCTGACCGCCCTCCGGCGCCGGATCGGGTTCTCGGCTGTGTTGCCGGACTCAGCCGGCCGCCTTGGCCGTATCGTCCCGGCCGACCTCGGCCGCGGGGGTCGGCAGATAATCGAGCCAGATCGCCTGCGGTCCCAGCGTCGTGACGAAATCACAATGCGCCGCGCGTTCTTCGACGGAAAGACGCGGCAGCAGGGCGACCGCACGAACCACAGGCGCAGCCGCCGCCATGGCGGCGGTGGGCGCACTCGCCGCTGTCTCGAGCCCGAGCTGGGCCTGGCGCGCCTCGATCAGTTCGAGATAGACCTCGGCCAAGAGTTCGGCATCGAGCAGGGCGCCGTGCTTGGTGCGGCGTGAATTGTCGATCCGGAAGCGCACGCAAAGATCGTCGAGGCGGTTCTGAGCGCCCGGGTATTTGCGGCGTGCGAGCAGGAGTGTGTCGATGAGCCGTGCACGCGCGATGGGCGGGAGCTTCACCCGTTCCAGCTCGGCGTTCAGAAAGCCGAGGTCGAACGCGGCATTGTGTGCGATCAGCGGGGCGTCAGCCAAAAAATCGAGGAGTTCGCCCGCAAGCTCACCGAACGGAGGCTTCTCGCTGAGAAATGCGATCGAGAGCCCGTGCACGGCGAAGGCTTCGGCTGGGACGTCCCGTTCCGGGTTGAAATAGCAGTGAAATATCTGGCCGGTCGGGATGCGATTGACGAGCTCGACGCAGCCGATCTCGACCAGCCGATGCCCCTGATAGGGATCGAGACCCGTCGTTTCCGTGTCGAACACGATCTCCCGCAGCATCGGTCCTCACCTGCTCGCGCGGCGGATACGACGCGGCCGCCAGCGACCGAGCCTAAGCCCGGCAGACCGTCGGGATTCGCTCGCCCGGACGCGAATCATATGCGCCGCTTCGGCATTCTCTCCAGATTTTGCAGAATGGCACGAACCTGGGCTCGGGCGGAATCGAAGCCCTGCGATGTATCCACCACAAAATCCGCGCGCTGGCGCTTTTCGGCGTTGGGAAGCTGCTTGACGAGAAGGCTTTCGAACCGTTCCGCGGTCATTCCCGGCCGCCTCAGCACGCGGCGGCGCTGTTCCTCGAACGGCGCAGACACCACGACGACGACATCGACGCGCTGATCGGCCCCCGTTTCGAACAGCAGCGGAATATCGAGCACGGCGCAGCGGGCGCCACGCGCCTCCGCCTCGGCAAGAAAGCGCTCCTCCTCGCGGCGGACCAGCGGGTGGACGATCGCCTCAAGCCGCTTTAATGCCGCCGCGTCATTGAGCACACGCGCGCCGAGTTTCTCGCGATCGATCCTGCCGGTGCTCGTTACGCCGGGAAACGCCGCTTGGATCGGCTCTACAGCGTCGCCCTCGTACAGCCGATGCACGGTCGCGTCGGCGTCGTGCACGGGCACGCCGGCTTCGGCAAACATGAGGCCGGTCGCCGACTTGCCCATCCCCAGCGATCCGGTGAGGCCGATCAAGATCATCTGGAGCAACTCCGCATTCGCTCGCTGGCCGATTGTCTCTGTCGTGAGCCGTTAGCCGGCGAGGCAGCCTTCCCGACGAAGAAATCCAAGCAGATGAATGAGCGGAAGTCCGAGAATCGTGAAGTGGTCTCCCTCGATGCGCTCAAAGAGATGGATCCCGAGTTTTTCCAACTGATAGGCGCCGACGCTGGTCGTGACCGCCGATCCGGCGGCGTCGAGATAGACGTCAAGGAACCGGTCCGACAGCGACCGCATGGTCATGCGCGCCACCTCGCAATGGTTGAAGATCACCCGCCCGTCCTTTGCAACGGCAATTGCCGAACAGAGCTCGTGCGTCCGCCCGCTCAGCGCGCGCAACTGCTCGCGGGCCGCCTTCACATCGTCCGGCTTGGTGAAGCGCGCAGGTCCCAGCGCAAGCGTTTGGTCGGCGCCGAGCACGAATTGGCCCGGAACCGGCGGGGTAACCGCGCGCGCCTTCTCGCGTGCGAGCAGGAGCGCCGCGTCGGTCGCGCCGAGCGGACCCGCACGTGCTTCGACTGCCCGCTCATCCAAATCAGGCGCGATCGGATCGATCGGGATGCCGGCCGCTTCGAGGATGGCGCCGCGAACCGGACTGCGCGACGCGAGGACCAAGGGATGCGCCGCGACCCATAGCATGACGCCAGCCAGACCGATTCGGGTTGGAAAACGAGGGATCAGACAACGGGTTGCCGCCGGCGCTCGCGTAATAAAGCGATGACGGCGGCAGCGGTTTCTTCGATCGAGCGCCGGGTGACATCGATAATCGGCCAATTGTGCTTAGCGCACAACCGGCGGGAGAATATCACCTCCTCGGCGACGGCGTCGCGATTGACATATTGGCCATCCTCCTGGCCGACATTGAGCCCGAGCAACCGGTTCTGCCGGATCTGGACGATGCGCTCGGGGCTGGCATAGAGCCCGACGACCAGGGGCCGCTCCAGTCCTTGCAACTGGGCGGGAATCGGCACACCCGGAACGAGCGGGACATTCGCTGTCTTCACGCCCCGGTTGGCGAGATAGATCGAGGTCGGAGTTTTCGAAGTGCGGGACACGCCCACCAGCACGACATCGGCGCGTTCGAGATCGTCCGTCAATTGGCCGTCGTCATGCATCATCGTGTAGTTCAGCGCATCCATGCGTCTGAAATACTCCGAGTCGAGCACGTGCTGGGCGCCAATCCGCTGGGTCGATTCGGTCGCGAGATGCGATTGAAACAATTGAAGAACCGGACCGAGAATTGACAGGCAAGGAAGCCCGAGATCCTGGCATTTGTCCTCGAGCCGTCCGATCAACGCCTCATCGAGCAGGGTGTAAAGGACGACGCCTGGCTCCTCCTCGATTCCCGCCAGAACCTGGTCGAGCTGCTTGTTGCTGCGGACCGCCGGGTACACATGCTCGACGGCGGAGACGTTCGTATATTGGGCTCGCGCTGCGCGTGCGACGGTGACGAGGGTCTCTCCGGTCGAATCCGAGATCAGATGCAGATGGAAGAAGCTCGACGGTTTCGCGTTCATCGTACCCTATGATCGCTGTGCACTCCTGGGGAGGAAAGAGCATCATCCGCGCAATGCGAGGAAAGCGCGGCCTCACCTGGTCCATCCTACCCACATGTTCACAAGGCTGGACAATCGGACCCGCGTTATACTCCCTTGCTGTGAATAGCGGCAATGGCGGACGGAGGTCGCAGACTTGCGAGCTAAGCTCCCGACACATCAAGGATTGTTGCTTTCGGCTCAAGCAGGGCTGTGGGTGAGATCGCGTGCGTAACCCAAGCGAAAGCGTTTCGCCCCTGTGCAGAGCCGATTATGAGTCTTTTCCCACCCCCAACAGACTCAACAATTAAGAAACTCTTGATTGTTTTGGTGTGACAGAACGGAGCTCCGAACCCGGATATGATTCTCGATGTTCTCGCTGGACGACGATCCGAGGTTCCGCCCGTTTGGATGATGCGGCAGGCAGGCCGCTACCTGCCGGAGTACCGCGCGGTACGCGAAGAGGCGGGGAGCTTCCTCGACCTCTGCTTCACGCCGAAGCTTGCGGCAGAGGTTACGCTTCAGCCCATCCGGCGATTTGATCTCGACGCTGCAATCCTGTTTTCCGATATCCTTGTCGTTCCGCACGCGCTTGGTCAGATGGTGAGCTTTGTGACGGGAGAAGGGCCGCGCCTTGCGCCGCTGGTCTACAGCGACAATGTCGAGCGGTTCGCGAAGGGGTTACGCCTGAGCGCGCTCGATCCGGTGTTCGAGACGATCGGATTGGTGAAGGCAGCATTGCCGGCTCGTGTCACGTTGCTCGGATTTTGCGGGGCGCCGTGGACAGTCGCGACCTACATGGTGGCAGGGCAGGGGACATCGGATCAGGCGCCTGCCCGCTTGATGGCGTATCGGGATCGCGCGAGCTTCAGCCATCTCATCGACGCGTTAACGGAGGCCTCGATCGCCTACCTTGTCGCGCAGTTCAGGGCAGGGGTCGATGCGGTCCAAGTGTTCGATACATGGGCCGGCGTCTTGCCGCCTGACGAATTCGAAAGCTGGTGTATCGAGCCGATCCGGAAAATCGTCGCGGGGGTTCGGTCCAGTGTCCCCGGCGCACGGATCATCGGTTTCCCGCGGGGGGCAGGCGCTTCGCTAATGCGCTATGTCGAACGGGTGGAGGTGAACGCAGTCGGGCTGGACTGGACCATCGATCGCGAGTTTGCCCGCATGACGGTGCAAAACCGCGTCGCGGTGCAAGGCAATCTCGATCCGCTGGTACTGCTGGCGGGCGGCAAAGCGCTTGACCGCGAGGTCGACGCCGTGCTTACCGCGTTCCGTGCGGGGCCGTTCATCTTCAATCTGGGTCACGGCATTCTGCCCGAGACGCCGATTGCGTATGTGGAGCAGATGCTGCGCCGCGTTCGGAGTCGATGACCGGTGCACGCGCAGGCGCCAGGTGACAACCGCAGAATAGCGTTGCGCGCCGTCATCGGACTGGCCGCGCCGCTGCTCGTCGCCGGCGCGCTCGGGATCCTCGCGCCGGTCAACATCTATCTGTGGGTCAAGGCGTTTCATCTCGTTGCGGCGTTCGCCTGGATGGGTGGATGATCGGCGTGGTCTATCTTTTCGCCTGGCATGCGCGCGCTGAAACAGGCTTGCCGCAAGCGGCGATGCTGAGTGCGCTCGAGCGGCGGATCGTGCAGCTCGTGGTCAATCCGGCGATGGTGATCACCTGGGGCATCGGGCTGTGGCTGGCGTGGCGGGGAGGTTGGTTTTCGAGTCCGTGGCTGCAGGCGAAGCTTGGTCTGGTCGTTGTCCTGTCCGGCCTGCATGGCTGGGCCGTGGGGGCGGTCCGGAGCTTCGCTGAAGGCGGACAGGGAAGGGGGGTTCGCTTCTATGTCGGCGTCAATATTGCCGGCGTCCTGCTCACCGTCGCGGTCGTCGTGCTCGCGGTCGTCAAGCCAATGTGATGGAAGAACGCGGCCCGCTCTTGCGCGAACCGCGGTCTTTACCTATGTTGAATGGACCTCCCTAGAACGCAGGCGGATGTGATCGAGCAGGGTCCGATCGGGACCATTCGCACATCGGGACTTAAAGGCGTAAGCCCGTTCGCCCCAAGACCTGCGACTTCCCCCCCTTTGAGCGTCGATTGGTTTTTCCCCTCGACGGACAGGATCACCCGTATGCGGGAAATGAAGCTACAAGACCTTAAAACTAAATCCCCGGTCGAATTGCTGGCCTTTGCTGACGAGCACGAAGTCGAAAACGCCTCGACCATGCGCAAGCAAGAACTGATGTTTGCGATTCTCAAGCAGCTTGCGCAGAAAGACGTCGAGATCATCGGCGAGGGCGTCGTCGAGGTGCTGCAGGACGGTTTCGGCTTCCTGCGGGCGCCGGAGGCCAACTATTTGCCGGGTCCGGACGACATTTATGTCTCGCCGTCGCAGATCAGGCGATTCGGCCTGCGCACCGGCGACACGATTGAAGGCCAGATCCGCAGCCCGAAAGAGGGCGAGCGCTACTTCGCGCTTCTCAAGGTCAACACGATTAATTTCGAGGACCCGGACAAGGCGCGGCACAAGATCAATTTCGACAACCTCACTCCGCTTTATCCCGACGAACGGCTGAAGATGGAGGTGCAGGATCCGACCAAGAAGGACCTATCCGCACGGGTCATCGACATCGTGGCGCCGATCGGCAAGGGGCAGCGGGCGCTGATCGTCTCGCCCCCGCGCACCGGCAAGACCGTGCTGTTGCAGAACATCGCTCACTCGATCACCGCGAATCACCCCGAGTGCTACCTGATCGTGCTGCTGATCGACGAGCGGCCGGAGGAGGTCACCGACATGCAGCGCTCGGTGAAGGGCGAGGTGATCTCCTCGACCTTCGACGAACCGGCCTCGCGCCACGTGCAGGTCGCCGAGATGGTAATCGAGAAGGCAAAACGCCTGGTCGAGCACCAGCGCGACGTGGTGATCCTGCTCGATTCGATCACCCGGCTCGGCCGCGCCTACAACACCGTGGTGCCATCGTCCGGCAAGGTGCTCACCGGCGGCGTCGACGCCAACGCCCTGCAGCGGCCGAAGCGGTTCTTCGGCGCCGCCCGCAATATCGAGGAAGGTGGCTCGCTCACCATCATCGCGACCGCGCTGATTGACACCGGCAGCCGCATGGACGAGGTGATCTTCGAGGAGTTCAAGGGCACCGGCAATTCGGAAATCATTCTCGACCGCAAGGTGGCCGACAAGCGCACCTTCCCGGCGATCGACATCACCCGCTCCGGCACCCGCAAGGAGGAGCTGCTGACCCCGCCCGACCAGCTCAAGAAAATCTATGTGCTGCGCCGCATCCTCAACCCGATGGGGGTGATGGACGCGATCGACTTCCTCCTCGACAAGTTCCGCAACACCAAGAACAACGCCGAATTTTTCGAGTCGATGAATACGTGACGACCCCGGCGCTTCGCGGACACGATCTCGGCATGAGCGAAGCAGAGTTGGTGATGCTTTCCACTCCGCTATTGAATGAAATAGGGAATCGATACGGCCCGATCCCGATCCCGAGCATGCGCGGGCTACCCGCGCACGGATCGAACGGCGTCGGCGAGCTGCTCCGGGGCCGTCACCGGCAACGAGCACCGCTCCCCGACGCACACGAAGGCGGCGCCGTCGGGGGCTGCTGCGATTTTCTCCTGGGCAGGATGCGAGGAGGGTAGCTGGTCGGCGGATGTTGCGCGAAAAAAGATCCGTTCGTTGAACGGTATTTGCTGCACTGCAACAACGAGGGGGTCAATGTGCGGCCCTTCGCGCACAATAACGATTTCTGCTGCGCGAAGACGCAGGTCAAGCGCATTGAGCAGGCTCAGATGGCCGAACAAGTTCGCTGCGGCGATCGGCATCGAGCCGTCGAAGAGGATATCCGCACGCTCGCGCCAGGCGTCATCGCCGGCGAGCACGGCGAGGCGGACAAGGTTCTGCGCGGCCACGCCGTTCGGGTTCGGAGTGGCGTCGTCATGCGTCGATTCCGGTCGTACGATCAGTCCCTCCGCGTCGTCGGCCGTGAGGAAATACCCCCCGGTCGCAGGATTGGCATAGTGGCGGTCGAACGCGTGCTGCCAGGCGACGGCCCCGTCGAGAAAAACGCGCTCGCCGGTCGCCTCGAACAGCGCCAGCGCAGCGCGGATCATTGTGGCGAAGTCGGACGCGAGCCCGGGATACAAAAGCCGGCCGTCGCGCCAGGAATGGCCGAGCCGGTCGCCGCGGGTCATCGCACCGGCAATGAAGTCGAAAGCCCGGCGGGCGAGCGCGAGCCAGTGCGGCTGATCGAGCAGAACACCGGCATTGGCAAGCGCGGCGATCATCAGCCCGTTCCAGTCGGCCAGCACCTTGTCGTCGAGGCCGGGCCGGACACGGCGCGCGCGGGCGGCCAGAAGGGTTTGCCGAAGCCCGGCTAGCCTCTGTTCTTCCTCCGGGTCTAGCGGGGCGAGGGCGAAGCGTTGCCCCGACCGGGCGCTCGCAAAATGGTCGAGACGGCCGAGCCGGTTGAGGATGTTATGGCCCTCGAAATTGCCCTCCGCCGTGACGTCGTAGCGTTCGGCCAGGAAGCGGGCGTCGTCCGGCGCCAGGAGATGGTCGATCTCCGCGAGCGACCAGACATAGAACTTGCCTTCCTCGCCCTCCGAATCGGCGTCGAGCGATGCGCAGAACGCGCCGTCCGCGGTGACCATCTCGCGTTCGAGCCAGCCGACCGTCTCGATCGCGCGCTGGCGGAACAGCGGGTGGCCGGTGCGGGCATGCGCGAGCGCCAGGAGCTCCAGAAGCTGCGCATTGTCGTAAAGCATCTTCTCGAAGTGCGGGACCAGCCAGCGTTCATCGACCGAATAGCGCGAGAAGCCGCCGCCGAGATGGTCGTAGATGCCGCCTTCGCACATGCGTTCGAGCGACAGCTCGGTGAGATCGAAGAAGGCATTCGCCTGCGATGACGAGCCGTCCCCGGACGAGGGCGGCCGGTCCGCGCGCTGGCCCGCTCGCCAGACGAACTCCAGCATCGAGCATTGGGGAAATTTCGGTGCGCCACGCAGCCCGCCGTGCAGCGCGTCCAGGGCGCCGGTCAACTGCTCGCCGATGCGATCGAGCTGGACGAGGCTCAAAGAGACGCGGCCCTCGGCCTGCGCTTTCTCGGCAAGCCGAGCCATCAGCGCCTGGCGATTATGCTCGACTCGGTGCGGCTCTTCCCGGAACAGGCGGGCGAACTCCCGCAGCACGTCGGTGAAGGAGGGGCGGCCATAGCGGGCCGTGTTGGGGAAATAGGTGCCGCCCCACACCGGTTCGCCGTCCGGCGTGAGGATCATGGTGAGCGGCCAGCCGCCCTGCTGTCCGAGATGGTGGAGCGCCGCCATGTAGATCTGGTCGATGTCCGGCCGCTCCTCGCGGTCGACTTTGATGTTGACGAACAGCTCGTTCATCACCGCCGCGGTCGCGGGATCTTCAAAACTCTCGTGCGCCATCACATGGCACCAGTGGCAGGC
>DASUPI010000052.1:0-2915 GCA_036281135.1 Rhodoplanes sp.
GTTCTCGGCTTCAAGGCTCGCTCGTGATCGGAATAACCCGATGAGCAGCGACCAAAGCAATCTGCAAGCGTCCCACATCGGGCGACAGCATCACCCGATTCGCCGCCCCTCGCCAACCGGATGACATTTGCGATAGGGACACGCCTGCATAACGGGGAAGGCCGCGTGGACGGGGAAGGGAATCGACATGAGCACCCGTTTGGTCCGCCGGGGTAATGGGCACGGCACGCCGGAAAGGTGATGCGGGTAATCGGGGGAGACCCGTCGTGGGCCGCCCAAGGCGGCCTTTATCACGAGGCTTCAACCTGGCCGGTTACCCAGCCAAATCGCTCGTCAGCTACCAGATAAATCGACAACTCTCTGGGTAGAATCTTCCTCCACTGGTGATACGCGCCTTCAGGGCGCACTGCATAATTCGGGCTAATTCGACCCCAAGTTCCCTAATTTGATTTTCAGAGTGTCCTAATTTGACCAGAATGATTATTCGTTATGGTTTATTGCTTTCTTGTTACAGCGGCCGAGCCCACACCCTCGTGCTACTTTCCCGGGCAAGCCCCAGAGAGCCCCGTTTCGCGAGCGGGGCTCTTTGTCTTTGGTCAATCCCGTCCGAAGGCTCCGCCCCGATCCGATCGAGCAGAACACCGGCTGTCTGCATCGAGCTCGCCCAGCCGATCGGCTTGCAGCCGGTACGCCAGAATACGAAACAGCAGGTGGCGGGGTAGGTGAAGCGGTGCTCGCCGCCGGAACGCCGTGTGCCATCTGGCTCGCAGGTCCCCGACATCGAGACCGCGCAGCGCGATCTCATGGTTGAGCGCCTCTCCTTCCGGCGCCGCCGGATCGATCACCAGGTTTCGCCCCTCTTACCCCACGTGCGCAAACGCCGATCGCATCGTTCCGGCAAAGTCCTGACGGAGGCTTTTGCCGAGGGTGCCAATTCATGACTCACCGATCGCCGCAGGGGGTTGAAGAATCAATGCGTCGACGCCCATATGCATGCTCGCCTGCTCTCCGGCAGCCGTTTCTTTCCCTATAGGTGTGCGCGTGACGACTTCCATTGACCGGCAGATTGCGCAGGAACTTGGCGTCCGCGAGGATCAGGTCGCAGCTGCTGTGGTGTTGCTCGACGGCGGCGCGACGGTGCCATTCATCGCCCGCTATCGCAAGGAACCGACCGGCGCACTCGACGACGCGCAGTTGCGTAGTCTCGACGAACGCCTGCGTTATTTGCGCGAGTTGGAGGAGCGACGCACCGTCATCCTCAATTCGATCCGCCAACAGGGCAAGCTCGACGACGTCCTCGAAGCCACGATCCGCGCCGCAGACAGCAAGGGTCGGCTCGAAGACATCTATCTGCCGTTCAAGCCGAAGCGCCACACCAAGGCCGAAATCGCCAAAGAGGCAGGCCTGGAGCCGCTCGCAGATCTGTTACTGACAAAGCCGGAGAACGACCCGCTGGTAGCGGCGGCGCGCTTCGTCGACGCCGAGAAGCAGGTCGCCGATGTTGCCGCGGCCCTCGAAGGCATCCGCGCCATTCTGGTCGAACGCTTTGCCGAGGATGCCGACCTGATCGGCTCGCTGCGGGAGGAGATGTGGGCAACCGGCCGCCTCGCCTCCAAAGTGCGACAGGGAAAGCAGGAAGCCGGCGCCAAATTCAGCGACTACTTCGATTTCGCCGAGAAGCTGGCGAAGGTGCCGTCTCACCGCATCCTGGCGCTGTTCCGTGCCGAGAAGGAAGAGATCCTGGATGTCGGCGTCGAGCCGGAAGATCCGGCGACCGCATCCGGTAGCCCCTACGAGCTCCGGATCATGCACCGCTTCGGTATCAGTGATCGTGGGCGTCCCGGCGACAAATGGCTGATGGACACCGCACGCTGGGCCTGGCGCACCAAGATCCAGGTCCACCTCGGCATCGATCTGCGGATGCGGCTGTGGAATGCGGCCGAGCAGGAGGCGGTCCGGGTGTTCGCCGCCAATCTTCGCGACTTGCTGCTCGCCGCTCCCGCCGGCGCGCGAGCGACCATGGGCCTCGATCCCGGCTACCGTACCGGCGTCAAGGTCGCTGTGGTCGATGCCACCGGCAAGGTGGTGGCCACATCGATAATCTATCCGCACGAGCCGCAACGCCGTTGGAACGAGGCGCTGGCCATGCTTGGCAAGCTCGCCGCACAGCACAAAGTCGAACTGATCTCGATCGGCAACGGCACCGCATCGCGAGAGACCGACAAGCTCGCCACCGAACTGGTCAAGCTCTTGCCCGATCTGAAAATGTCGAAGATGGTCGTGTCAGAGGCCGGCGCTTCGGTCTATTCCGCCTCCGCCTATGCGTCGGAGGAACTGCCGGACCTCGACGTCACCCTGCGCGGCGCCGTGTCGATTGCGCGGCGGCTGCAGGATCCCCTCGCCGAACTGGTCAAGATCGATCCTAAATCGATCGGCGTCGGCCAGTACCAGCATGATCTGAGCGAACACAAATTGTCGCGCTCGCTCGACGCCGTGGTAGAGGATTGCGTGAACGCGGTGGGGGTCGATGCCAACACCGCTTCGGCGCCGCTGCTGGCACGCGTATCGGGTATCGGCGCGGGTCTGGCACAGAATATCATCCTGCACCGCGATGCCAACGGCCCCTTCCGCTCGCGGAAATCGTTAAAGAACGTGCCGCGGCTGGGGCCAAAGGCGTTCGAGCAATGCGCTGGCTTTCTCCGCATTCCCGGCGGCGAGGATCCGCTCGACACTTCCGGTGTACATCCGGAAGCCTATCCGGTGGCGCGGCGGACCATCGAGGCGGCCAAGACGGACATCAAGGGCCTGATCGGCAACGCCACCGTGCTGCGCGCGCTGTCGCCGAAGAATTTTGTCGACGACACCTTCGGCCTGCCGACCGTGACCGACATCCTGCGCGAGCTGGAAAAGCCCGG
>DASUPI010000053.1:0-3793 GCA_036281135.1 Rhodoplanes sp.
GAGCGAGGTGTTCGAGCGGGAAGGGGATCCCGCGCCGTACCTCCAGCATGTGCACGGCATTCTCGTGCCCGGCGGGTTCGGCCAGCGCGGGGCGGAGGGAAAGATCCGCGCCGTCCAGTTCGCGCGCGAGCGCAGCCTTCCCTATTTCGGAATCTGCTTCGGGATGCAGATGGCCGTGGTGGAGGCGGCGCGGAACCTGTGCGGCATCGCGCAAGCGAATTCGACCGAGTTCGGGCCGACCCCGGAGCCGGTGGTCGGCCTGATGCAGGAATGGATGCGCGGCAACGAACTGGAGCAGCGGCGCGCCGGCGGCGATCTCGGCGGCACCATGCGGCTCGGCGCCTATCCGGCTGTTCTCGCGCGCGGCAGCCGCGTGGGCGACATTTACGGGAAGACGGAAATCTCCGAGCGCCACCGCCACCGCTACGAGGTGAACACCGCCTACAAGGGACGGCTTGAACAGCACGGAATGCGCTTCTCCGGCCTGTCGCCGGACGGCCTGCTGCCCGAGATCATCGAATATGCCGACCACCCCTGGTTTGTCGGCGTCCAGTTCCACCCCGAGCTGAAGTCGCGGCCGTTCGAGCCGCACCCGCTGTTCTCCTCCTTCGTCGAGGCGGCGGTGGAACAGTCGAGGCTGGTGTAACCGAATTGCACGCCGCCGGTTGGCGCTGACTGACGGGCAACAAATCACGAAAACGTGACTACTTTATTATCCATAAAATCATAAGTAGCTTATCGAGATTTGTTGGATCATCGGGTAAAGCCATGAGCAAGGGAATCCCCGGCACAAAGTTAGCCGAGCAATTTTTCACGCGGCCTGAGGGCGCGACGATGGCTGAGATTATCGCGGCAACGGGCGGTCCCCAGTACAATGTTATGAGCAAACTTAAAGGTCGCGGGTACCGATTTCACGATGTCAAGGAGGGCCGGGCGACCCGCTATTTCGCCACGCCCCCCGCGGCCCCTTCATTCGAGGCGACGGTCACGAGCAAGGGGCAGGTCACGATTCCGCAGGAGGTGCGCGAAAAGCTGCGCCTGCGCAGCGGGCACAAGCTCCGGTTCACGATCGAGGGCAACGGCCGGGCGGTCATCACGCAGGCGGCCTCGCGGCTGTCCGATCTCGCCGGCATTCTCGGCAAGCCGAAACGCACGGCGACGCTTGAACAAATGGACGAGGCGATCCACAACGCTGCTGTCGAACGCTATCTGCGCGCCGTCAGTGGCAAGAAGCGATGATCGGGCTCGATACGAATATTCTCGTTCGTTTGGTCGTCGCCGACGATCCGGCGCAGACAGCGCGGGCTCAGCGCTTCGTCGAGACCCGCTGCACGCCCGAGGCGCCGGGTTTCATCAATTGCATCGTTCTGGCCGAACTCGTGTGGGTGCTCGCGCGCGCCTACGACTATTCCCGCGCGGAGATTGCCGCTGCTGTCGAGAACCTTCTCGCCGGCGACGATCGAGTCATTGAACACGATAACGAGGTGCGTGACGCCCTCGAAATCTACAGATCAGGCCGCGGGGATTTCGTCGACGCCCTCATCCTGTACATCAATCGCGCGCGCGGCTGCGAGGCGACCGCGACCTTTGACCGAAGGGCGGCGAAGCTGAACGGATTTGTCGTGGCGGATTGATGCGCGGCGCACTGAAAAACGTCCACGCGATCACGGCTGAAAGAGCATCGGCCGGCCCGGGCGAGACGACGCGCGAAAGTGATTAGGGCGAGGCTCGTCCGAAGCGGTTCATCGGTCGCGACACCTTGCCGCAAGTCTTTGAGGACTATGGTTAATCATCGATCAAATGAACGTTAGCAGCGCTTTTTACCATCCAGTTGCCGCTCGCCTCCGGGCAAAATCGCGGAATGCGACCGAGCGTCGGTCGCCGCAATTAGGGAGAACTTTGATGCTTCGGAAGTTTGCGATTGCGCTCGCAGCCGGCGCGACATTGGGCGCCGGCGTTGCCCTGACGCCCACCGAGGCCGCGGCCTGGGGCTGGGGCAATCGATGCTGGGGTTGCGGCCCCTATTACGGCTGGGGCTGGCGGCGGCCTTACTACGCCGGCTATTACGGCTGGCGCAGGCCGTTATACGCAGGCTACTGGGGTTGGCGCAGGCCCTATTATGCCGGCTATTATGGCTGGCGGCGGCCGATATACGCGGGCTATGGCTGGGGTTGGCGGCGACCCTACTACGCAGGCTATTACGGCTACGGCTGGCGTCCCCGGGTCGTCGCATTCGGCTGGTGATTGCGGCGCGCTTTGCCAGAGAACTCCGCGACGAAGCCCCGGCCCAAGGGTCGGGGCTTTTCCGATCAGTGGCGGAGCTGAAGCATCGCCACGAGGCTGCTGCATTCCTTCCCGCACCGGAGCGGGGAGGGAGCACGCGTAGACGTCGTTCTCTTGCGTCTAAGGCCGAGCCGATAGGCCGCCGCTTTGGCGCTTGTATTAGGCGCGCTCTCGTCCGAAGAAGGACGGTCAGCCGCATACGGACACTCCGTGACGCTTGTCGCTCAACCGCCAGCCGATCCCGTCGTCGCCGTCGGCGCCGCGCGTTTCGGCAATACGCTTCCCTTCGCGCTGATCGCGGGCCCCTGCCAGCTCGAGAGCCGGCTGCATGCCCTGGAGACTGCCGCGGCGCTCAAGGAGATCGCGGCGCGGGTCGGCGTCGGGCTCGTCTACAAGACCTCGTTCGACAAGGCGAACCGCACGAGCGCCGCGAGCGCGCGCGGCCTTGGTCTCGAACAGTCGCTGCCCATCTTTGCCGAAATCAGGGAAACGCTCGGCCTGCCGATCCTCACCGACGTGCACGAGGCTTGGCAGTGCGCCCGCGTCGCCGAGGCCGCAGATGTGCTGCAAATCCCCGCCTTTCTTTGCCGGCAGACCGACCTGCTGATCGCGGCGGCCGAGACCGGCCGGGTGGTGAACGTCAAGAAGGGCCAGTTCCTCGCCCCCTGGGACATGGCCAATGTCGTCTCCAAGATCACCGGCGCGGGGAACGCCAAGGTGCTCGTCACCGAGCGCGGCGTCTCGTTCGGCTACAACACGCTCGTCTCCGACATGCGGGCGCTGCCGATCCTTGCGCGCGTCACCGGCGCGCCGGTGATCTTCGACGCCACGCATTCGGTGCAGCAGCCGGGCGGGCAGGGGACCGCGTCGGGGGGCGAGCGCGAATTCGTCCCGGTGCTTGCCCGCGCCGCGGTCGCGGTCGGCGTCGCCGGCCTGTTCATCGAGACCCATCAGGATCCGGACCGCGCCCCCTCGGACGGCCCCAATATGGTGCCGCTGAAGGAGATGGAGGGGCTTCTGCGCACGCTCGTCGCGTTCGACCGTCTCGCCAAGGGATGAACGAGGCCGAGCCCGCGCCGCGCGAGCAGGTCGCACCGCCCGAGCGCGAACCGCCGGAAACGGCGCGCGTCCTGGCTACGACGGCGCTTGCGATCTTTTCGAGCAGCCTGTTCGTCCGCGCGGTCGATCCGGTGATCCCGCAGATCGCCGGCGACCTTGCCTTGGACACAGGAACGGTCGCGCTGCTTTCGACCGCTTTCGCGCTCCCCTACGCCGTGGTGCAGCCCGTGCTCGGTGCGCTCGCCGACACTGTCGGGAAGGCGCGGCTGATCAGTGCGGCCATCGCGACGAGCGCGCTTGCCGGCGCGATCGGCGTAGTCGCCCCGAATTTCTCCGTGCTGCTCGCCTCCCGCATCCTCGCCGGGGTCGTCGCCGGCGGCGTTTTCCCGATCGCGCTCGCGCTCGCCGGCGATCTCGTGCCGGTCGCGCGGCGGCAGGTGGCGATCGGCCG
>DASUPI010000054.1:0-2690 GCA_036281135.1 Rhodoplanes sp.
CTAAACAATCTGCGCGGAGCAGGGTTCAAAGGCCCGATACACCTGGTCAATCCCCGCCATCCGGAGATCGATGGGCAGGCCACGGTCCCGAGCGTCGAGGCGCTCGACCCAGCCCCGGATCTCATGATCGTCGCCGCCCCCGCGGCGGAGGTTCCAGGTCTGATCACGAGCGCCGGGGCGCGCGGGGTCGGGGCGGCCATCGTGATCACCGCCGGACTCGGCCACGGATGGGGCTCGCTCGCCGAGCAGGCTCGGCAGGCGGCGCGCACTTACGGCCTGCGGCTGCTCGGGCCCAACTGCCTCGGCCTGTTCGTGCCGAGCGCCCGCCTGAATGCGAGCTTTGCGGTCCATCAGCCGAAGATCGGGGACCTCGCGCTCATTTCCCAGTCGGGCGGCTTGGCGACGGGGCTCGTGGCATGGGCGGCCGGCCAGTCGATCGGCTTTTCCGGGATCGTCTCGATCGGCGACGCGCTCGACATCGATTTCGGCGACCTCCTCGACTATTTCGCCCTCGACCGTAAGACCCGGGCGATCCTGATGTACATCGAATCGATCTCCGACGTGCGCAAGTTCATGTCGGCGGCCCGCGCGGCCGCGCGCGTGAAACCGGTGATCGTTGTGAAGGCGGGACGCCATGCGCAGGCCGCCCGCGCCGCGGCGACCCACACTGGTGCGCTCGCCGGCGTCGATGCGGTCTATGCCGCGGCCTTTCGGCGCGCTGGTCTGCTGCGTGTGTTCGATCTCGACGAATTGTTCGCGGCGGCCGAGACGCTCGGGCGTCTCAGCCCGTTCGAGGGCAAGCGCCTCGCCATCATGACGAATGGCGGCGGCATCGGCGTGCTCGCGGTCGACCGCGTCGTCGATCTCGGGGGGACACTCGCTAGCCTGTCACCCCAGACCATGGCGACGCTCGATTCCGTGCTTCCCCCGACTTGGTCGAAATCGAACCCGGTCGACATTGTCGAGGACGCGGATGCGCCCCGCTATGCGGCGGCGCTGCAGGCGCTTCTCGACGACCCGGAGAACGACGCTATTCTGGCAATGAATGTGCCGATCGCGCTCGCCTCGGCGGGCGACTGCGCCGATGCGGTTGTCCGCGTCGTGCAGCAGGACCGCGCCAAGCGCCTCTCCTACAAGCCGGTGCTGGCGGTCTGGGTCGGTGACGACGGCCGGGCGGCCAAGGCGTTCGACGCCGCCGCCATTCCCTATTACAGCGGCGAGACCGATGCCATCCGCGGCTTCATGCATCTCGTCCGCTATGTCGAGGCGAATCGCGATTTGATGGAGACGCCGCCGAGCGTGCCCACCCAGTTCGCGTCCGACACCGAGACGGCGCGCCAAGTCATCGCCGAGGCGCTTGCAGGCGAAAAAACCTGGCTCGATCCGCTTGAGGTCAATCGGCTCTTCAACGCCTACGGCATCCCGGTTTCGCCCGCCATTCTCGCGCGCAACGGCAAGGAGGCCGTCGCGGCGGCCCGGCCGTTTCTGCACGACGGGAAGGGCGTAGTGGTCAAGGTCCTATCCCCCGACATCGTGCACAAGTCGGACGTGGACGGGGTGCGGCTCAATCTGACCAGCGAGAAAGCGGTTGAGACGGAGACCGAGAACATTCTGCGGCTGGCGCGGGCGGCGCGGCCGACCGCTCGTTTGACTGGGGTGACCGTCCATCCGATGGTGGTGCGCCCGAAGGCGCACGAGTTGATCATCGGCCTGGCCGACGACCCGACCTTCGGCCCGGTTATTGTGTTTGGCAGCGGCGGAACGGGGGTCGAAGTCGTCGACGACAAGGCGCTGGCGCTCCCGCCGCTCGACCTGAAGCTCGCCTCCGACCTTATCGATCGGACGCGGGTGTCGCGCCTCCTCCGCGGCTACCGCAACGTGCCGCTGGCGGACCGGAAGGCGCTCGAGCTAATACTCGTCAAGGTGGCGCAGCTCGCGGCGGACCTGCCGGAGGTGCGGGAACTCGATCTCAATCCCGTTCTCGCCGACGAGAAAGGGGCGATCGCCGTCGATGCCCGCGTGGTGATCGCGCCGGTCGAAAAGAAAGCGTGTGCGCAGTCGCGTTTCGCCATCCGGCCTTATCCGAAAGAGTGGGAACGCCACTACGCCTCCTGGAACGGCCTTCGGCTCACGGTACGCCCGGTCCGGCCGGAGGATGAGGGGCTCTATCGAGAGTTCTTTCGCAATGTCACCGAGACCGACCTGCGGCTGCGCTTCTTTGCGCCCGTAAAGGAATTCAGCCACGCTTTCATCGCCCGTCTCACCCAGATCGACTATGCGCGCGCCATGGCTTTCCTCGCACTGGACGAAGACTCCGGACAAATGCTGGGGGCGGTGCGAATCCACGCCGACGTGAACCACGAGACCGGCGAATACGCCATTCTGTTGCGCTCCGATGTCAAGGGGCGAGGGCTCGGTTGGCTGTTAATGCGGACGATGATCGAGTATGCGTCCGCCGAAGGCTTGCAGGTTATCGAAGGAGAGGTGCTGCGCGACAACACCACCATGCTGCAGATTTGCGGCGAGCTCGGCTTCAAGATCGAGCCTGACCAGGAGGATTTCGGCCTGTGTCGCGTCGTGCTTGACCTGAGCACGCCGAAGCCGCTCATGCGCCCTGAACTGGTCGAGTGAAGGGCATGCCGCCACTGTTCGGCGTCAGCACTCATGAGACATGACCACGCCAAAATTAC
>DASUPI010000055.1:0-2098 GCA_036281135.1 Rhodoplanes sp.
CGATCGAGGCGGAGGCCAACGCGGATTCCGCAGTGAAGGCCGCCATGAAAAAACAGATCGAGGCCTGGCAAAAAACGGCCAACCGCTATGACGATGAGCCGGAGACCGGCGAGGGCCGCAAGCAACTGGTCGCGCGCGCCGCGGCGGCCGAGCACAGCCGCGACACCAACATGGCGAAATATCACCATTTCGAGCTCGCCTCGGCCGCCTTTCAGGTCGGCATCGTGCTTGCTTCGGCGGCCGTCATCACCGGCATGATGGCGCTCGCCTTCGCCGCCGGCGCGCTCAGCATCGGCGGGCTCGTCCTGATGGGCATCGGCCTGTTCGCGCCGCACGCGGTGCATTTCGTGTGACGAGAGCATCGGACTACAAGAGCACTGGGGCCCAACTTCTCATTCGTCATGCGCGGGCTGACCCGCGCATCCATACAGCCCAGCCGCGCTTACGGCAAATCAGCATGGACCGCCGGGTCAAGCCCGGCGGTGACGAATAATCGGTAGAGCCGCAGCGTCGGAACAGAACTCACGCCGCCTTTGCGCGCTCGGCGATCGTGACCAGGCGGCGGAGGATGGCGGTCGCGCCCTTGAGACGGTCCTGCGGCTCCTCCCAATCGTCGAAGAACACGACCTTCATGTCGGGACGCACGCGCGCGCCGGGCCCCTGCTCGCGGATGAAGGCGACGAGCCCCTCCGGATTGGCGAAAGTGTCGTCGCGGAAGGACAGCACCGCGCCCTTCGGTCCGGCTTCGATCTTCGCGACATTAGCGCGGCGGCACAGGCTCTTGAGCACGACCGTGTCGAGCAGGTGCCGCGCTTCTTCCGGCAGCGGCCCGAAGCGATCGACCAGCTCGGCCGCGAATGCGTCGATCTCGCGCTCGTCTTCGAGGTCGGCGAGGCGGCGGTAGAGCGCAAGCCGCACCGCGAGGTCGGCCACATAGTCCTCCGGGATGAGCACCGCCATGCCGATGGTGATCTGCGGCGACCAGCGATCGCCCACCGCCGGCTCGGCGACGCCCGCCTTGAGGCTCGCGACCGCTTCCTCCAGCATCTGCTGATAGAGCTCGAACCCGACCTCCTTGATGTGGCCCGACTGCTCCTCGCCGAGCAGATTGCCGGCGCCGCGAATGTCGAGGTCGTGCGAGGCGAGCTGGAAGCCGGCGCCCAGCGTGTCGAGCGATTGCAGCGCCTTCAGCCGGCGCTCGGCCTGCGGGGTGATCTGTTTGCCCGCGGGAATGGTGAACAACGCATAGGCGCGCGTCTTCGAACGGCCGACCCGTCCGCGCAATTGATAGAGCTGGGCGAGCCCGAACATGTCGGCGCGGTGCACGATCAGCGTATTGGCGGTGGGAATGTCGAGGCCGGATTCGATGATGGTGGTGGACAGGAGCACGTCGTATTTGCCGTCGTAGAAGGCCGACATCACGTCTTCCAGCACCGTCGAGGGCATCTGCCCATGCGCGACGGCGACGCGCACCTCCGGCACGTTCTTGTCGAGGAACTCCTTCGCCTCGGCGAGGTCCTCGATGCGCGGGCAGACGTAAAAAGCCTGGCCGCCGCGATAGCGTTCGCGCAGCAGGGCCTCGCGCACGATCAGCGGGTCGAACGGCGTGACGAAAGTGCGCACCGCAAGGCGATCGACCGGCGGCGTCGCAATGATCGAGAGTTCGCGCACCCCGGTGAGCGCGAGCTGCAGCGTGCGCGGGATCGGCGTCGCCGTCAGCGTGAGCACATGCACCTCGGCGCGCAGCGATTTCAGCCGCTCTTTGTGGGCGACGCCGAAATGCTGCTCCTCGTCGACGATGACGAGGCCGAGATCGCGGCACTTGATCGATTTGCCGAGCAGCGCATGGGTGCCGATCACGATGTCGATCGAGCCGTCGGCAAGGCCCTTCTTCGTCTTGGCGAGCTGCGGCGCGGCGACGAGGCGCGAGGCCTGGCCGATATGGACGGGAAACCCAAGGAACCGCTCGGTGAAAGTCTTGGCATGCTGGCGCGCGAGCAGCGTCGTCGGCACGACGACGGCGACCTGCTTGCCGTTCATCACCGCGACGAGCGTTGCGCGCAGCGCCACTTCCGTCTTGCCGAATCCGACATCGCCG
>DASUPI010000056.1:0-3977 GCA_036281135.1 Rhodoplanes sp.
CCGCGACGCCATCGTCAACGAGATGAAGGCCTCGGGGCTGCGCGGGCGCGGCGGCGCCGGGTTCCCGACCGGACTGAAATGGTCGTTCATGCCCAAGCAGTCGGACGGCCGGCCGCATTATCTCGTCATCAATGCCGACGAGTCGGAGCCGGGCACCTGCAAGGACCGCGACATCATCCGGCACGACCCGCATCTATTGATCGAGGGTGCGCTGATCGCCAGCTTCGCCATGGGCGCGCACATCGCCTACATCTACATTCGCGGCGAGTTCGTGCGCGAGCGCGAGCGCCTGCAGACGGCGATCGACGAGGCCTATGCGGCGAAGCTGATCGGCAAGAACAATCTCAACGGTTTCGATTTCGACCTCTACGTCCATCACGGCGCCGGAGCCTATATCTGCGGCGAGGAGACCGCGCTGCTCGAGAGCCTCGAAGGCAAGAAAGGCCTGCCGCGGCTGAAACCGCCGTTTCCCGCGAATATGGGCCTCTATGGCTGCCCGACCACCGTCAACAATGTGGAGAGCATCGCGGTCGCGCCGGATATCCTGCGGCGGGGCGCCGCCTGGTTCGCCTCGATCGGGAAGCCCAACAATACCGGCACGAAGCTGTTCTGCATTTCCGGCCATGTGAACAAGCCCTGCAATGTCGAAGAGGCGATGGGGGTCTCCCTGCGCGAGTTGATCGACACGCATGCCGGCGGCGTGCGCGGCGGCTGGGACAATCTGCTCGCCGTGATTCCGGGCGGCTCGTCGGTGCGCTGCCTGCCGGCGCCGCTCTGCAACGATCTGACGATGGATTTCGATGCGCTCGTCAAGCTCAAGTCCGGCCTCGGCACCGCCGCCGTGATCGTGATGGACAAGTCGACCGACATCGTTCGCGCCATCGCCCGCATTGCGTATTTCTACAAACACGAGAGCTGCGGGCAGTGCACGCCGTGCCGCGAGGGAACCGGCTGGATGTGGCGCGTGCTGACCCGCATGGCCGAAGGCCGCGCCCATAAGCGCGAGATCGACATGCTGCTCGACGTGACGAAGCAGATCGAGGGCCACACGATCTGTGCGCTCGGCGATGCGGCGGCCTGGCCGATCCAGGGTCTGATCACGCATTTCCGCGGCGAGATCGAGCGACGCATCGACGACTATGCGCGCAATCCCGACAATGAAGGCGTGCTCGATCCGGCGACCGTCGCGGAGGCGGCGGAGTGATAAATGTTGCTGCCCTCCGACAAGATCGGTCTCGAAATAGTCCTCGCGGTGGCGTCAATATGCATCCCCATTATATCCACGACAGAAATCTGCGTTGCAGTTTGGGCAATTCGAGCCAATCGTCGAGCTCAGAGGGAACAGACGGCGAGAAATGCGCATTTGAAATATATTGAGTTGACAATCGCGCATTGGACTTTGGCTATACCAGATCCCAGCCAGCTAGATTTTAACAAAGAAATTTACAACGGGACGGCAGATGAATTTGATCGATATGAGTGGTTTGTGTCGTTTCTTCTTAGCACCGCATCGTATGTCTGGGAGTCCGTCGGACGTGAGCACTCGTTGGCTCGATTGATGCGGCTGACAGATTGCATATCATTGGCCGTACATCGAACATTTCAAGGACAAGAGAGACTATTTGGCTATCTGGTATGACGCGCATAAGGAAGACATCGACGAGGGTTTAGCTCTTGGAAAAGCCCACTATCAAGACCACGAGCCGCAAAATGTCTAAAATCGTCATCGAAGGTAAAGAGATCGACGCTCGGCCGGACGAAACGCTGTTGCAGACGTGCGAGGCGGCGGGCGCGGAAATCCCGCGTTTCTGCCTTGGCCAAAGAACTGCGTTACAGCTTGATCGGAGCGCGTGATATGGCCGGAGAACCCGACAACATGGTCTTGATCATGCTGCGCGAAATCCGGGCAAAGCAAGAAGACCATTCTCAAGTCCTGGCTGACCAAACGCGCCGTTTCGACCATCTGGAGAGACGTCTCGACGATCTGTCCAAGGTCGTCCGGTATTCGCTGGGCCAGTCTGCTGAAACGCAGTTCCGGCAGTCGCAGCAGGAACAACGCATCGACGAGTTGTTCGCCAAGCTGGAAGACCTCCTGAAACCCAAGGAGCCAGCGTGACCAAGCTCATCGTCGACGGCAAGGAAATCGAGGTTCCGCCCGAGTCCACGCTCTTGCAGGCGTGCGAGGCGGCGGGCGCGGAGATTCCTCGCTTCTGCTTCCACGCGCGCCTGTCGATCGCCGGCAATTGCCGCATGTGCCTGGTCGAGCTGGTCGGCTCGCCGAAGCCGGTCGCGAGCTGCGCCTGGGGCGTGCGCGACTGCCGGCCGGGCCCGAGGGGCGAGCCGCCGGAGGTGAGGACGCGCTCGCCGATGGTGAAGAAGGCGCGCGAAGGGGTGATGGAGTTCCTGCTCATCAATCACCCGCTTGACTGCCCGATCTGCGACCAGGGCGGCGAGTGCGATCTGCAGGACCAGGCGATGGCCTACGGCGTCGATTCCAGCCGCTTCCAGGAGAACAAGCGCGCGGTCGAGGACAAGTATCTCGGCGCCTTGGTGAAGACCTCGATGAATCGTTGCATCCAGTGCACCCGCTGCGTGCGCTTCGCGACCGAGGTCGCCGGCGTGCCGGAACTGGGCGCGATCGGCCGCGGCGAGGACATGGAGATCACCACCTATCTCGAAAACGCGATGACGTCGGAGTTGCAGGGCAATGTCGTCGATCTCTGCCCTGTCGGGGCGCTGACCTCGAAGCCCTACGCCTTCGTGGCGCGGCCGTGGGAGCTCGCCAAGACCGAGTCGATCGACGTGATGGACGCGGTCGGCTCCGCGATCCGGGTCGACACGCGCGGGCGCGAGGTGATGCGCATCCTCCCGCGCCTCAACGAGGACGTGAACGAGGAGTGGATTTCCGACAAGACGCGGCACGTCGTCGATGGCCTTCGGGTGCAGCGCCTCGATCAGCCCTATCTGCGCGAAGGCGGGCGGCTGCGGCCGGCCTCCTGGAGCGAGGCGTTCCGCGCCGTCGCGGCGAAGGTCCGCGCCGCGCGCCCCGGCCGCATCGGCGCGATCGCCGGCGATCTCGCCGCGGTCGAAGACATGTTCGCGCTCAAGGACCTCCTCGCCCGGCTCGGCAGCAAGAACATGGATTGCCGGCAGGACGGCTCGGCCCTCCATCCGGCCTGGGGGCGAGCGACCTACGTTTTCAATCCGACCATCGCCGGGATCGAGCGGGCCGATGCGCTCGTCATCGTCGGGTCGAATCCGCGCCGTGAAGCGGCCGTGCTCAACGCCCGCATCCGCAAGCGCTGGCGCATGGGGCCTTTCGCGATCGGGCTGATCGGCGAGCGGGTCGATCTCACTTATCCTTGTCACTATCTCGGCGCGGGCCCGGACACGCTCGTGGAACTCGCGGCCGGTCGCGGCGACTTCGCCGATTTCCTGAAGAAGGCCGAACGCCCGATCGTCCTGCTCGGCGCGGGCGCGACGGCGCGGCCGGACGGCGCAGCCATTGCCGCGCTTGCCGCCAAGGCCGCGGTTGATCTGGGTGTGGTCAAGGACGGGTGGAACGGCTTTGCCGTCCTCCACAACGCGGCCGCGCGGGTCGGCGGCCTCGACCTCGGCTTTGTGCCGGGAGAGGGCGGGCTGAAAGCGGCGGAGATGGCCGCCCATGGCGCGATCGATCTCCTGGTCCTGCTCGGGGCCGACGAGATCGAGGTCGCGCCCGGCGCCTTCGTCGTCTATATCGGAACGCATGGCGACCGCGGCGCACACCGCGCCGACGTCATCCTTCCAGCCGCCACATACACCGAAAAATCAGGGATCTACGTGAACACCGAGGGGCGGGTCCAATTGGCGGCGCGCGCGGGCTTCGCGCCGGGCGATGCGCGTGAAGACTGGGCTATTCTGCGCGCGCTGTCCGACCCGCTCGGACACCGGCTGCCCTATGATTCGCTCGCCCAGTTGCGGGTCGCCCTGTTCAA
>DASUPI010000057.1:0-6222 GCA_036281135.1 Rhodoplanes sp.
GGAGCGTTCCAATGCGTGCGGTCCCGGATGGCGGCGATGGTCGCCTTGGTCGTGCCCACCAGCCGCATGATTGCGCTGTCCTTCAGCTCCGGATGGTTGCGCACGAGCCAGAGAATGGCGTTGGGGCGGTCCTGGCGGCGCGACACCGGCGTGTAGCGCGGGCCCCGCTTGTGCTTCGGTTCCGGCACGCGCAGCTTGGAATGGGCGAGCCGCAGCCGCGCATTTTGGTCGGCTTCGCCGCGTTCGATTTCGTCGCGGGTGAGCTGGCCGGTCAGAATCGGGTCGAGCCCCTTGATGCCCTGGGCCGCATCGCCGTCGGCAATCGCCTTTACTTCGAGCGGGTGCAACTTGCAGAAATCGGCGATCTGATCGAACGACAGAGCCGTGTTCTCGACCAACCAGACGGCGGTGGCTTTAGGCATCAATGGCTGGTCCGACATGCTGGAATCTCCTTGGCGCTCCGCTCGCCGCAGACGGCGAAGCCTCTTTTTGATCGAGAAATGGCGGAGGATGCTCCCTATATAGGCGACGAGCCTGTCGCAAGGCAACCCATTGGCGCAGCTTGACAGCCGCTGGACCAAAGCTCAAGACCGACCAGCACGAGAGACCGCAGAACCCGCTAAGGCCCGTCATGACCGCACAATCCATGTCCGGCGGCAAGCCGCCGCTCAAGGTTCTCCTTTGCTCGCCGCGCGGCTTCTGCGCCGGGGTCGTTCGGGCCGTCGAGACGGTCGAACGCGCGCTCGCGCTGTACGGGGCCCCGGTCTATGTGCGCCACGAGATCGTCCACAACCGCTACGTCGTCGAGAGCCTCAAGGCCAAGGGCGCGATCTTCGTCGAGGAGCTGGATGAGATCCCCGATACGCAGGCGCCGGTGGTGTTCTCGGCCCACGGAGTGCCGAAATCCGTGCCCGAAGAGGCCGCCAAGCGGAATTTCTTTGCTCTCGACGCCACCTGTCCCCTGGTCACCAAGGTGCATCGCGAGGCGGAAATCCATTTCCGCCGTGGACGTGAGATCGTGCTGATCGGGCATGCCAGCCACCCGGAGGTCGTCGGCACGGTCGGCCAGCTGCCTGCCGGCGCGATCACCTTGATCGAAACCGCGGCGGACGCCGTCGCTTTCGTACCCAAGGACCCGGGCAAGCTCGCCTTTGTCACCCAGACGACGCTCTCGGTGGACGACTGCGCCGAGATCATCGCGACGCTTACGACGCGTTTCCCGGCGATCGTCGGGCCGCAGAAGGAAGACATCTGCTACGCCACGACCAATCGTCAGGAGGCGGTGAAGCGGGTCGCCCCGATCGTGGACGCTCTCATCGTCGTCGGCGCGCCCAACTCGTCGAACTCCCAGCGCCTGCAGGAAGTGGCGGAGCGCAACGGCTGTCCGCGGGCGCAGCTGGTGCAGCGCGCCGACGAAATCGATTGGTCGAAGCTGGAAGGCATTGCGCGCCTCGGAATCACGGCGGGCGCTTCGGCGCCGGAGGTGATCGTCGAGGAGATCATCGACGCCTTCGCTGTGCGGTATGCAATCAGCGTCGAAACCGTCTCGGGGGTCGAGGAGAGCATGTTCTTTCCCTTGCCTCGCCATCTCAGGGAACTCGACAAGGCGGCCGGAACGGCGGCTGAATAAAGCCGTCCGGGGGCGGGATGGCCGTCTATACAGATATCGCTGTCGACGAGCTGCAGTCCTATCTCGGCGACTACGATCTGGGCGAGCTCCTTGCCTATAAGGGGATCGCCGAGGGGGTCGAGAACTCCAATTTTCTGCTGCATACGTCGCGCGGCTATTTCATCCTGACGCTCTACGAGAAGCGTGTCGCGGCGAAAGACGTGCCCTTCTTTCTAAGCTTGTTGGAGCATCTCGCGGCGCGCGGGCTCACCTGTCCACAGCCGATCAAGACCCGCAAGGGCGAGGCGCTCGGCCATGTGGCCGGCCGGCCGGCGGCGATCTTCACCTTCCTTGACGGCATGTGGATCAGGCGGCCGAGCGTCGCTCATTGTCAGGGCTTGGGCGAGGCGCTGGCGCAGCTGCATCTTGCCGGCCTCGATTTCCCGCTGCGGCGGCGCAACACGCTCTCGGTCGATGGCTGGCGGAAGCTCTATGACAGCGCCCAGGGTCACGCCGACACGGTGATCGTCGGCCTCGCCCCGTTGATCGACGCCGAGCTGGCGCATCTTGAGCGATCCTGGCCGCATGACCTGCCGGAAGGCGTGATCCATGGCGACCTGTTTCCGGACAATGTCTTCTTCCTCGACACGCGCATTTCGGGCCTGATCGACTTTTATTTCGCCTGCACCGACATGCTCGCCTATGACGTGGCGATCTGCCTCAATGCGTGGTGCTTCGAGCCCGACCACTCGTTCAATGTCACCAAGGGGCGAGCGCTGATGCATGCCTATATGCGCACCCGACCCTTTTCCGAACGCGAAATCGCCGCCTTGCCGTTGCTCTGCCGCGGGGCGGCGCTGCGCTTCCTGCTGACAAGGCTGGTCGACTGGTTCGCCACCCCGCCGGGCGCGCTCGTCCGGCCGAAAGAGCCGCTCGAATATTACCGCAAGCTCCGCTTCCACCGGCTGGTCGCCGGCCCGCGCGATTACGGCATCGACTGAGCGAGGATTCGTGTCGGAAGGCCACGTCACCATTCACACCGACGGCGCCTGCTCCGGCAATCCCGGGCCCGGCGGCTGGGGCGCGATTCTCGAATGGAACGGCCACCGCAGGGAACTCAAGGGGGGCGAGCCCCACACAACCAATAATCGCATGGAGCTGACCGCCGCAATCATGGCGCTTGCGGCGCTCAAGCGACCATGTACGGTCGCGATTCACACCGACAGCCAGTATTTGCGGCAGGGGATCACCGGCTGGATTCTGTCCTGGAAGCGCAATGGGTGGCGGACCGCGGACAAAAAGCCGGTGAAAAACGTCGATCTCTGGCAGCGCCTGGACGCCGCGCTCGCGCCCCACACGGTGCGTTGGCATTGGGTGCGCGGCCATGCCGGCCATGACCTCAACGAGCGCGCCGACGAACTCGCCCGCGAGGCGATTCGCGAGCTGCGCGCGGCGGCAAAGGCGGCGGGGACACCTCTCCTCGGTGGGGAGAGGTGAAGTTTTTTGGCGAGAGCTCGATGGGTGCGGTCGCCTCACATCTGCTTCAGCAGGTTCTCGGCGCTGGAGATTTCCGCCTTGCCGGGCTCGTCTTCGACGCTGAGCGCTTTCACCACTCCGTCCTCGACCAGCATGGCGTAGCGTCGCGAGCGCAACCCGAGCCCGGCGCCGCTCGCATCGAGTACGAGGTCGATCGCCTTGGCGAAATCGCCATTGCCGTCGGAGAGGAACTCGATCTTGCCCTGAGCGCCGGTCGCCTTGCTCCAAGCCTCCATGACGAACACGTCATTGACGCCGGTGACCGCGATCGTGTCGACGCCTTTGGCCTTGATTGCGTCGGCATTCTTGAGAAAGCCGGGGAGATGACTGTTGTTGCACGTGGGCGTGAAGGCGCCGGGCACGGCGAACAGCACGACCTTCTTGCCCTTGAAGACCTCATCGGTCGTTTTCGAGGCCGGTCCGCGCTCGCTCATGATTCGAAATTTTGCCTCGGGAATGCGATCGCCGACCTTGATGGGCATGAACTGATCCTCTTTGATGAAAACCTACGCCAGGCGCCCGTGCGTCCCGCACGGTCGGCCCGACATGCATCACCGGCCGCAACCTAGCGCGTGCAGGGCGGATTAGTCGAGCCGGTACGGCGCTTCGATCGCCTCCGTGCCGGCGACCGCGGTGAGCCTCAGCGTCGCACCCTTCGGGTCGACGCCGGGCGGCACGCCGTCGAGCGTGAACGTAAATCGATGCAAACCGTCGCGGGCCGCTCCGGCAGGCTCGGGCACCGGCAAGGCCCAATCGGCGGTCGGGCCCTCGGCGAACAAATGGACGCTCGCACCCGCAGGCGCGGCTACGTCGACGACGACGCGCGGGCGCGGCCATTCCCCGTCGCGCGCGACCGCACGGATCACGACGCCGTCTCCTGTGCCAACCGCACCTTGCTTGGGCACCTGTGCTTCCGCCGCCGCGAGAGCGGCGTCCTGCTCGGGCGCGGTGGTCGGGAGGTGCAGTTCCGCGCTGCCGGATTCCGGAACGCACACGCGCTCGCAGATCGCGTAGTCGAATGCGAGCGCGAGTCTGACCGGCTGCGCCAGGTTCTGCGCGACGACGCGCAGCGGCAGGATGACCATGTCTTTATAGCCGATCGAGGTGCCGCCGGCGTCGCGCCAGGCGTGCGGCGCCGGCCAGTCGACCTCGACCGACCTCACATTCGTCGATCCGGCAAAATCGAACCGCGGCACGACTCCGGAGTCCCCGGGGTACCGCCAATAGGTCTTCCACCCCGGCGCGAGCTTTATTTCTATGCCGGCACGCAGGAAACCCTGACGGTTCGCCGGCGTTCCCGCAATGAGACGCAGCGACGAGCGCGAACCGCCGGCCGAAGCGGAGGCATCGGCCGCGTCGGATCGAGCAACGCCGATGAACAGCGCAAACGCAGCCGCGACGACGACTAGGAAGAGGAAACGCCGCCGCAATCCTGGTGCAATCATGCGCAATCGTTTATCGACGCAACCGCGGTGCTGCTACTGAAATGGTCGTGAGCGGGGCCGCGCTCTTGGACACGTGCGTTGCCGAACGCGATCGGATCGGGGTAACCTTGCGGCGATGAGAATAGGCAAGAAGACCTCAGGAGAGGTCCCGCCCAAGCGGGGCTATCTCGACGGACAGATGCTGATCGCAATGCCGAGCATGCGCGACGAGCGTTTCGCCCGCAGTCTGATCTATGTGTGCGCCCACTCTTCCGAAGGCGCTATGGGGATCATCGTCAATCACCCGGCGGTCAACATCAATTTCGCCGATCTCCTGGTGCAGCTCGAAGTCATTCCGGCCGCCGATCTCATTCTGCTGCCCCCGCGGGCGGGCGCGGTGCCGGTCCTGCGCGGCGGCCCAGTCGAGACCGGGCGCGGCTTCGTGCTGCATTCAGGCGACTTCTTCATCGAGAACTCGACCCTTCCGATCGACGACGGCATCTGCCTTACTGCGACGCTCGACATTCTCAAGGCGATCGCGCGCGGCGACGGTCCGCTCAGCGCGGTGCTTGCGCTCGGCTATGCCGGATGGGCGCCCGGCCAGCTCGAAAGCGAAATTCAAGCCAATGGCTGGCTGCATTGCACCGCCGATCTCGAGCTGATCTTCGGCGCCGACATCGACGCGAAATATGAAAAGGCGCTCCGAAAAATCGGCATCGATCTCGGCATGTTGTCGAGCGAAGCGGGCCATGCTTGACGGCGCGTTCGCGCGCCGATGATTCCCCCATAGTTCCCGACGGCGTTCCGCCCGCGCGAGCAGAGCGGGCCTGAGAAGGAATGAAAGAACCGAGCCATGAATTGGATCGCAAACGTCGTCCGTCCGAAAATTCGCAACTTCCTCAATCGTCGCGACCTGCCGGAGAATCTCTGGATCAAATGTCCCGAGACCGGGCAACTCGTCTTCTACAAGGACGTGGAGGCGAACCAGTTCGTCATTCCCGGTTCCAATTATCACATGCGCATGGGGGCCACCGCGCGCCTGAAATCGATGTTTGACGGCGCGACTTGGCTCGACATCGGCGTGCCGCCGGTGCCCACCGACCCGCTCAAATTCCGCGATGAGCGCCGCTATTCCGATCGGCTGAAAGACGCGCGCACCAAGACGGGCCTAGCTGATGCGATCAAGCTCGGCCTCGGCAAGCTCGAAGGCCTGCCTGTCGTGATCGGCGTCCAGGATTTCGACTTCATGGGCGGATCGCTCGGCATGGCGGCGGGCGAGGCGGTGATCAAGGGCGCGGAAACCGCCGTCGAGAAGGGAACGCCGTTCATCCTGTTCGTCGCATCGGGCGGCGCCCGCATGCAGGAAGGCATTTTTGCGCTGATGCAGATGCCGCGGACGACGGTCGCGATCGAGCGTCTGCGCGAGCAGCGGAAGCCCTATATCGTCGTGCTGACCAATCCCACGACGGGCGGAGTGACCGCCTCCTACGCGATGCTGGGCGACATCCATATCGCCGAGCCGGGAGCGCTGATCGGCTTCGCCGGGCCGCGCGTGATCGAGCAGACCATCCGCGAACGCCTGCCGGACGGATTCCAGAAAGCGGAGTATCTCAAGGCGCACGGCATGGTCGACATGGTCGTGCAGCGCCAGGA
>DASUPI010000058.1:0-9962 GCA_036281135.1 Rhodoplanes sp.
GGAAGACGTTGAACACGCCCACGACATCGGAGAGTTCAGCGAGCCAATACAACATCGGTCTGCCCGTCCTCAGCCTTGCGCCGGAATGCCGTCATGGGCCCGCTGCGGGGAATAGCGTCGCACCAGCGACTTGACGATGGGGCCCATGCGTGAACCGAGCGATCCCTTCACCATCACGGCGTCGCCCGCGCGCAAGGCCCCGGCCACCTCCGCTCCGAGATCCTCGGCGGTCGCCGCATATCCTCCGCGGCAGCTTGCGGGAAGCGACTCCCACAGCGCGGCCATCAAGGGGCCGGCGCAGAAGACGAGGTCGATCGCAAGCGCGGCGATCGGCGCGGCGAGCTCGCGATGCAGATCGACGCCCGCGGGGCCGAGTTCGAGCATGTCGCCGAGCACGGCGATGCGTCGCCCGCGCCGGCCGACCGGCGCGTCGCCGAGCAGCGCCAGGGCCGCGCGCATCGAGGTCGGATTGGCGTTGTAGCTCTCGTCGATCAGGAGCGCGGTTCCGCCCTGCACCTGGATGGACATGCGCACGCCGCGTCCGGGAGCGGGCGTCTGCTCGGCGAGCGCAAGCGCGCCGAGCGCGAGATCGGCGCCGAGCAGGCTCGTGACCGCGAGGACGGCGAGCGAATTGAGCACGAGGTGGCGGCCCGGCGCGCCGATTCGATAGGCGACCCGCTCGCCGAGAATATCGGCCTCGACCGTCGATGCGTCCGCTTGCAGCACGCACTTGATCAGTCGCGCCTGCGCGCGCGCGTGCTCGCCGAAACCGACGATGCGGGCGACGCCCGTCTGGGTCGCGCGCCGCTTCAGCCGCGCGAAATAAGGATTGTCCCGGTTGATCACGGCGACGCCGTCCGACTCGACGCCGAGGAAGATTTCGGCCTTGGCGTCGGCGATATCGGCGACGCTGTCGAAGAATTCCAGATGAACCGGCGCGATCGCGGTGACGATCGCCACATGCGGCCGCACCAGTCGCGTCAGCGGGGTGATCTCGCCGGCGTGATTCATGCCGATCTCGAACACGCCGTAGCGCGCCGTCTCGGGCATGCGGGCGAGCGACAGCGGCACGCCCCAATGATTGTTGAAGGAGGCGGCGGAGGCATGCGTCTCGCCGTCGGCGCGCAGCGCGAGCCGCAGCGCCTCCTTGGTCGAGGTCTTGCCGACCGATCCGGTGACGGCGACGATCTTCGCGGCCGAGCGGGCACGCGCGGCGCGCGCAAGATTACGCAAGCCTGCGAGCACGTCGGGAACGACGAGCAATGGCGCATCGGCGGGAAAGGCCGTGAATTTCTCGGCGGCGACGACCGCGAGGCCCGCGCCCTTGTCCAGCGCCGCGGCCACGAAGTCGTGCGCGTCATGGCGTTCGCCGGCGATGGCGAAGAACGCCTCGCCCGGCGCGATCGTGCGGCTATCGATCGAGATGCCCGTCACGGCCGTTGGCAGCGCGCCCGGCTGCTCGGCCTGCATGGCGTCCGACATGCGGTCCACGCTCCACAGCGGCGGCGCCGTCATGCGCTCCTCTCCCGCAGCGCGGCCGCGACCGCTTCGTGATCGCTGAAGGGCAGGGTGCGGCCGGCAATGGTCTGACCCGTCTCGTGTCCCTTTCCGGCGACCAGCAGCACGTCGCGCGAGCCGAGCTCGTCGATCGCATGCTGGATAGCCTCGCAGCGGTCGGCGATCTCGATCGCGCCGGGCGCCGCTGCGAGAATCATCGCGCGGATCGCAGCCGGCTCCTCGCTGCGCGGATTGTCGTCGGTGACGATCACCCGGTCGGCCTTGTCCGCCGCAATCGCGCCCATCAGCGGACGCTTGCCCTGATCGCGATCGCCGCCGCAGCCGAAGACGACGGTGAGACGGCCTTGCGCATAAGGCCGCAATGCCTCGATCGCCTTGGCGAGCGCATCGGGCTTGTGCGCATAGTCGACAAAGATCGGAGCGCCGCAGCGGTGGCCGACGAGTTCCAGCCGTCCCTTCGCGCCGGTGAGGCCTTCCAGTTCGTTGAAGACCGCGGCCGGCTCGCACCCGGTCGCGATCGCCTGACCGGCGGCGACGAGCGCGTTGTCCACTTGGAACGCGCCGACCAGCGGCAGCCGGACGCGGTAGCTCGCGCCGCCATGGTCGATCTGCAGCGTCTGCGAGAATCCGTCGATCGCGCAGTCGACGAGCCGGATGTCGCGGCCGCGACGGCCCACCGTCAGGACGCGGCTGGACCGCTTTGAGGCGGCGGCGACGAAGGTTTCCGCGTGGTCGTGATCGACGTCGATCACCGCGGCGCCGTGCGCGTCGAGCAGGCGCTCGAACAGAATGAGCTTCGCCCGGAGATAGGCGTCGAAGGTGACATGGTAGTCGAGATGATCGCGGGTGATGTTGGTGAAGCTCGCGACCGCGACGCGTACGCCGTCGAGCCGGCGCTGGTCGAGTCCATGCGAGGACGCTTCGAGCGCGAGATGGGTGATGCCGGCGTCGGCGAGGCGCGCGAGCGTCGCGTGCAGTTCGACCGGATCGGGCGTGGTGAGCGAGCCGTACCGCTCCTCCGTCGGCGTCACGAGGCCGACCGTTCCGATGCTCGCGGCGGAGAGGCCGAGCGCCGCCCAGATCTGCCGGGTGAACGCGGCGACCGAAGTTTTCCCGCTGGTGCCGGTGACGGCGGCGATGACGTCGGGCTGACGCGCGAAGAACTTCGCCGCCGCAAGCGCGAGCGCGCGGCGCACATCGGGCACAAGCACGAGCGCGACCTGATCGGGCAGCGGCGTGGCGGGAGCGTGCTCCGCCAGGATCGCGACCGCGCCGGCTGCGAGCGCGGCGGGGACGTAGCTCAATCCGTCGGCCTTGCTGCCCGGCACCGCCGCGAACAGGAAGCCGGGCTCGACCGCGCTGCTGTCGGCGCAAACGCCCGTTATCGGACGCGACGCATGACGCTCTTCGCATCGTGCGTCGGCCGCGAGAAGGTCATGCAAACGCATGCTGGCCCCGTGCTAGCGCCGAAGACGCGCCTCGGCGTCACCGGTTTAGAGCATGTCGGCGGGCAGTGTGAAGCGAATCGCGGCTGAAAAGCGGCGGCCGGGCCATGCCGGGACGGCCCCGGCGTGCGTTTCGAAGGGCTTGTCCACGCTTAGCGGCGCTCCTTCATCGTGGCGAGGATGAGCTGGTCGGCGGGCGGGAGTTCGAAGCGCGGCTTCAGGCCGAGCATCGGCGCGATGCGCTCGATCACCTTGGCGGCGGTCGGGGCGGCGTTCCAGCCGGAGGTGGCGTAGCCATGCGTCTCGGGAAGCGGCTGCGGCTCGTCGAGCATGATCAGCACGAGATAGCGCGGCTCGTCGGCGGGCATGACGGCGATGAAGTCGCAGAGGAGCTTGGTCTTGCTGTAGCGGCCGCCGACCACCTTCTCCGCCGTGCCGGTCTTGCCGCCGACATAGTAGCCCTTCACGTCGGCCTTCGATCCGCTGCCTTTTTCGGCGTTCAGCCGCATGAGATAGCGCATGGCGATGCTGGTCTCGCGCTTGATCACCCGCTTGGCGACGGCGCGCGCCTCTTCCTCGCTGCGCTTCAGAAAGGTCGGCGGGATCAGATAGCCGCCGTTCATCAGCGCGCCGAAACCCATCAGGGCCTGCAGCGGCGCGACCGACAGGCCGTGTCCGAACGCTATGGTCACGGTGTTGAGTTCGCCCCAGCGTTTGGGAACCAGCGGCTCGGCGCTCTCCGGCAATTCGGTGCGCAGCCGGTCGAGCTGCCCGATCTTGCGCAGGAACGACTTGTGTCCTTCGACGCCCACCGCGAGCGCCATCTTGGCCGCGCCGATATTGGAGGAGTAAGTAAAAATCTCGGGAACGGTGAGAACGCGCCGCTGTGCATGGTAGTCGTTGATGGCGAACTTGCCGTAGTGCAGCGCCCCGCGCGCATCGAAGGACGAATTGAGCGTGACCTTGCCGGAATCGAGCGCCATTCCCACGGTGAGCGCCTTGAAGGTCGAGCCCATCTCGAACACGCCGGTGGTGAGCCGGTTGATGCGGTTGGGGTCGAGCGCCTCCTTGGGATTGTTCGGGTCGTAGTCCGGGTGCGAAACCATGGCGATGACCTCGCCGGAGCGCACGTCGAGAATGACGCCGGCCGAAGCCTTGGCCTTGAACTTCTCGGCGGCGGCGGTGAGTTCGTCGCGCAGCGCGTGCTGCACGCGCAGGTCGACCGCGAGTTCGAGCGGCTGCTGCTGCCGGTCGGAGGCGAAGCCGGCGCGGTGCAGGTCGGCAAGGCCGCGACCGTCGAGCCATTTCTCGAGTCCGGCGATTCCCTGATTGTCGATATTCACGTGGCCGATCAGGTGGGAGACCTCGCGGCCGTTCGGATAGACGCGCTTGTTCTCGTTGAGGAAGCCGACGCCCGGAATGCCGAGCCGGTGCACCTCCTGCTGCTGCTTCGGCTTGATCTCGCGCTTCAGCCAGGCGAAGCCGCGCTTGGAGCCGAGCCGCTCGCGCAACTCCGACGTGTCGAGGTCGGGCATGACCGCGGTGAGGAGTTCGACCGCTTCGTCGACGTCGATGATGCGCCGCGGCTCGGCGAACAGCGAAGGGACCCTCACATCGGTTGCGAGCACTTCCCCGTTGCGGTCGAGGATCTCGGGGCGCGCGGTCGCAACCGCATCACTCGAACCGGCTCGTCGCGCGACGTGACTGTCGGGCGCGACCGCAAACAGGACGAGCCGCGCGGCGATCACGAAATAGACGAACGCGAAGCAGAGCACGGCGAGTCCGATGCGCGCTTTGGTCTTGCGCGCGCGATCGATGTTCTTGTCGTAGAGCAGCGCCTGGGCCAGGCGGCGCGGGAAGGGCACGCGCGGCGGCGTCGTCTTTGCACGGGGGGCGTTCGGGTCGAGCGCGCTCATCGCTCACCTCGCACGCGCCGGCGGCCGCACGCTGCCGGTCACGACCTCGGCGGGCGCCGCCTTCGGCTGCGCAGGGGCGGCGGTCGTGATCTCCGGCCCGACGACATCGGTCGTCCGCAGCGGAATGGAATCGATCGTATCGATCTGGACGGGATCGAGCAGCTTGAGCGGAAGATAGCGATCCGCGAGGCGCTGAACCCGCTCGGGATTTTCAAGCCTCGCCGTCTCGGCGCGCAGGGCGGCGATCACGTCGCGCTCGCGGGAAATCTCCATTCGCAGCTTGGCGACCCGCTCCGCCTCAACGGTGGCCGCCACCTTGATCTTGTAGACATAGGCGGCGGCCAACACGAGCGCCGCGGCGACGATCAGGTTGACCAGACGCATCTCAGCTCCCCCGCATCGATTGGGCGAGCGTCGGCAGCCGCGGGATCGCCGGCCGGTCGAGCGGACGCGCCGGCGCATCGGTCCGTTCGGCGGCGCGCAGCTTGGCCGAGCGGGCGCGCGGATTGGCGGCGATCTCGTCGTCCTCCGGAGTCACCGGGCGCTTGGTCAGCACGCGGAAGGTCGCGGGCGCGCGCGGCGCGTCCGGCAGGTGACGCGACACGCCGGTCGTCCCGGCGCGGTCGACGAGGAACGTCTTGACCATGCGATCTTCGAGCGAGTGGAAGGCGATGACGACGAGCCGCCCGCCCGGCTTGAGCACGCGTTCCGCGGCGACAAGCCCCTGGGCGAGCTCGCCCAATTCGTCGTTCACGAACATCCGCAGCGCCTGAAACGTCCGGGTGGCCGGATGGATGTCGCCCGGCCGCGTGCGCACCACGCGCGCGACGATCTCGGCGAGCGCGCCGGTGGTGCGGATCGGCTGTGCGGCGCGGGCGTTCAGGATCGCACGGGCGACCGCGCGCGCATGGCGTTCCTCGCCGAGCGTCGCGATGATCTGGGCGAGGTCGCGCTCGGAGGCCGCTGCGACGATGTCGGCGGCGCTCGGTCCCGCGTCGCCCATGCGCATGTCGAGCGGGCCGTCGAGGCGAAACGAGAAGCCGCGTTCCGCGCTGTCGAGCTGCAGCGAGGAGACCCCGAGGTCGAAGACGACGCCGTCCGCGCGGCCGGGGCCGCCGGCCGCATCGTCGAGCGCGGAAAAGGGACTTTGCACGAGTGTGAGCCGGCCGCCCGCCGCGTCGACCAGATCGGCGCCAAGCGCGATCGCCGTGCGGTCGCGATCGAGGCCGAGAACCTGCGCGTCGTCGTCCGCGGCAAGGATCGCACGCGTATAGCCGCCGCCCCCGAACGTCGCGTCGACATAGACGCCGTGCTTGCGAATGGCGAGGAACTCGACCGCTTGCCGGGCGAGCACGGGAATGTGTCGGGCCAGTCCGCCAGCGACACCCGTACGGGTGTCGCGGCCCGTCATCATTCCCGTGCTCCGTCGCCCGGCGCCCCGCGCTCCGAACCGAGACGCTTGGTCAGTTCGCGCACCGCAGCCGTGGCTTTTTCTAGATGGGCGCGGAAGCGTTCCGGTTCCCAAATTTGAAAACGTTGGCCGAGGCCGACAAAGGTCGCCGCTTCGCCGATCCCGGCATGGCTCTTCAGCATGTCCGTCAAGACCACCCGGCCCTCGCTGTCGATCTTCAGCGTCTCGCTCCGTCCGTAGAGCGCGACCAGCAGTTCCTCCCGCCGTTCCGAATAAGGCGCGAAGCGCGCGATCAGTCGCTCGATATCCGCGAGCAGCGCGTTTCCCCCGGCATCGATCGCGGGCTGGTCGAGGCTCGGGTAGCAGTACAATCCCTCGAATCCGTCGCGGGACAGCACCGTCCGAAACGCCGCCGGGATCGACACCCGCCCCTTCGCGTCGAGCCGCGACGTGCAGTTCGCGACGAACCGGTCCATACTGATCCAGACTCCAGTCCGGCCGGATGTGGACGCAGGTCCCGGACAAGGGACCCTCAGGGTCTGATATCCGGCGTAAGCCGGGCTGGCATGCTCCCCATGGGTTTATTTGGGATATCATGGGCTCACATGGGCGTCAATGCATGCAATATCGCCGGTGCGCTCGCTCGCGCGAGACGATTTGCGATTAGCGGCTGTTAAACTTAAAGAAACGTTTCTAGACCCTCGCGATCATACGAAGCCATGCGAATAGCGCTCATCAGCGACATCCACGCCAATCGCGAGGCCTTCGAGGCCTGCCTCGAACATGCCCGGCGCAGCGGGGCCGACGAGTATGTCTTCCTCGGCGACTATGTGGGCTACGGGGCCGACCCGGGATGGGTGGTCGACGCCGTGATGGCGCATGTCGAGCAGGGCGCCATCGCCGTCGTCGGGAATCATGACGCCGCGGCGATCGGCAAGCCGGCCGGCATGAACGAGGACGCCGCGATCGCAATCGCGTGGACGAGGACCAAGCTCACTCCCAAGCAAAGCGAGTTTCTCGGCCAGCTGCCCTTGACGGCCCAGCGAGGCGGCTATCTCTACGTGCACGCGGACCCGGTGGCCCCCGCCGATTGGGGCTATATCACCGACCTCTATTCAGCCTCGCGCGCGCTGGTGGCGACCCAGGCGCATGCGACCTTCTGCGGGCATACGCATGTGCCGAGCCTGTTCCACATGTCGGTCACCGGCAAATTCGCGGGCTTCGACCCGATCGACCGGGTGGAAATCCCGCTCACCGCGCGTCGCCGCTGGCTTGCGGTGATCGGGTCGGTGGGGCAGCCGCGCGACCACAATCCGGCCGCCTGCTACGCGCTGCTCGACGACACCCAAGAGGTGCTCACCTATATCCGCGTGCCCTATGACGTCGACACCGCAGCCAAGAAAATCCGCAATGCCGGCCTGCCGATCGGGCTGAGCTACCGCCTGTATCAGGGCTATTGACGGGGACATCGCGTTTGCTGAACGGCCGTCCTCTTCAAGTCGGCGACGCCATTGATGGATTTCGCCTCGACGAGCGGCTCGAGTCGGGCGGAATGGCCGACTTTTGGCGGGTGTCGCACGCTGGACTCAGTGTCCCGCTGATCATGAAAATCCCGCTGCTGCGCAGCGGCGAGGACCCGTTGACGATCGTTGGTTTCGAGCAGGAGCAGATGATCCTCGCGCGGCTCACCGGGCCGCATGTGCCCCGCTTCGTCGCGGCAGGCGATTTCGAGCGGCCCTATATCGTGATGGAGCATGTCGCCGGACGGTCGCTCGCGACCATGATCGACCAAGCGCCGTTGCCCGCCGACGAAGTCGCGCGGATCGGCGCGAGAATAGCGGATGCGCTGCGCGAAATTCATCAGCAGCACGTCATCCATCTCGACCTGAAGCCGGGCAACATCATTCAACGCGACAACGAAGGCGTGGTGCTGATCGACTTCGGGCTGTCGCGCCACCTTCAGCTTCCCGACCTCATCGGGGAGGAATTCGACAGCCCGGTCGGCACCGGCGCCTATGTCGCGCCGGAGCAGGTGCGTCGCAGCCGGGATGATCCGCGCAGCGATATCTTCGCGCTCGGCGCCATCCTCTACCTGCTGGCGACCGGCGAATACCCGTTCGGCCAGCCGGACCGCGAATCGGAGTGGCGTCGGCGGCTGTGGCGCGACCCGCCTCCTCCACGCTGGTGGAATCCGAACGTGCCGCCATGGCTGCAGGAGATCATCCTGCGCTGCCTCGAGATCAAGCCGGCCGCCCGGTACGAAACCGCGGCGCAGCTGCGCTTCGCGCTGCAGCACCCCGACGACGTGGTGCTCACGCCGCGTGCGGAACGGCGCAACCGGGACGGCGCTGCGACCGTCTTCATGCGATGGCTCGCCAACCGAAACGCGCCGCGCGTGCGCGCGCGCGATGCGGCGGGCCTGCTCGATCGTTCGCCGATCATCATGGGCGCGATCGATCTGTCGCCCGAAGCCGAAGGCCTGCGCGAGGCGCTCGCGGTCGCGCTGCGTCGGGTGCTGGCGACGGAAACAGCCGCGCGGTTTGCGTGCGTCAACGTGTTGAAGACCTCGCGCATCGCGCTCGATCCGATGCAGGACGCGCAGGGACGCAATCCGCATCTTCAAAGGCTGGTCGAACTGAAACACTGGGCGCGCTCGCTTCCGGTCGCCGAGGACCGCATCACCTATCACGTGTTCGAGTCGCCCGATCCCGCCGCCGCGATCATCGATTATGCGCGCAACAACAACGTTGATCACATCGTGATGGGCGCGCGCGGGAGTTCGCCCCTACGGCGTTACCTCGGCAGCGTCTCCGCCCAAGTCGTTGCGCGGGCGCCGTGCACGGTGACCGTGGTTCGGCAGCCGGTCGCAGCGCTCGAATCCTTGGACGACCAGACGCTTGGCGCGATGCAAAGTGGAACCGAGCGAACCGACGCCGGTTGAGCCCGTGCATGGGACGCCTTTGCGCCCCGCACATCATCCTTAGGAGGCATTCGAAATGATCCGCACTCTCATGGCCGCCGCGGCCGTGAGCGGTCTGATGCTGTCAGCCGCTCTCGCCCAAACGTCCGGCAACCCCAACCAGGGCAGCGCTACGATGAGCGGCGCCCAGCGCGGCGATGCGAACGCGCAGGTGATCTCGCAACAGGCGCCGAGCCAGTGGCTCGGATCGAAGCTGATGGGCACCGATGTGATCGGTCCCGACAACGAGAAGATCGGCGACGTCAGCGACGTCCTCATCGACAAGAGCGGCAAGGTCGACGCCCTGGTGGTTGGCGTGGGCGGATTCCTCGGCATCGGAACCAAGGACGTCGCGTTGCCGATGACCGTCTTTGAGATCGTGCCGGCCAGCAGCGACGCGAACAATACGAGCTCGGACCAGCTGCGTCTGTCGATGACGAAGGAGCAGTTGCAGCAGCATGCCGAGTTCAAGACGCTCGGGGACAACCGGACCAAGACCGGCGCCGGGCCGGCCGGCAACTCGGGGTCGACGATGAACCCGAGCTCCAGCACCAGCCCGAGCGCCAATCCGAACATGGATCGCGGCGCAGGCGCCCCGCGCTGACGAAATCTCCGCCCTGCGACCAGGGATCATCGTGTATGAACGGCCCGGGCCCGCCCGGGCCGTTTTTTTGCTGGCGGCGCCGTGAACCGGTACGGTGCGCCGCGTCACG
>DASUPI010000059.1:0-3473 GCA_036281135.1 Rhodoplanes sp.
GGCCGTGGCGCCGACGAGTTCGGCCGGCGTCGCGCTGTCGAGATCGGGGCCACGGAACCGCGCCGTTCGCTGAAAGCTACCGTCCTTGTTGAGGACAACACCGTGCGCGACCAACGCGGCCCATGGCAGATAGTCGGCAAGACCGGCGATACGGCTGCGATATTCGGCGAGGTTCATCATCGGCAAAACCTCACGCGCGGAAGAAAGACGGGTAGCGGAGATGACGGCGCACGACGTCGATGAACTGGGCGTCGCGCTTGGCCGCCCAGATCGCCGCAAAGTGTCCGACCGCCCACATTGCGAGACCGACGAGCCAGAGGCGCAGGCCAAGGCTGATGGCAGCCGCCAGTGTTCCGTTGGCGATGGCGACCGCGCGTGGCGCGCCGCCGAGCAGGATCGGTTCGGTCAGTGCGCGATGGACCGGTGCGTGGAATCCCACAATGGGCTCGGTGGTCTGCATCAGAGGAGCGCCCCGCCGCCGAAGGAGAAAAACGACAGAAAGAAGCTTGAAGCCGCAAAGGCGATCGAGAGGCCAAAAACAATCTGGATCAGCCGGCGGAAGCCGCCGGTCGAGTCGCCGAAGGCGAGCGTCAGGCCGGTGACGATGATGATGATGACGGCGAGGATCTTGGCGACCGGTCCCTCGACCGAGTCCAGGATCTTCTGGAGCGGCGCTTCCCACGGCATGGAGGAGCCCGCTGCATGGGCTGCGGGCGTCATCATGATGGTGACAGCCACCGTAGCGGCGGTGGTCGCGATCCGGTTTTGCAGGCGATGCAGGTTTGTGGTCATTCGGGGTCTCCGGAGAGTGGGGCGTCGTCGTCGGCGCCAGCGGGGACGACGAGGTAGTCGCCGCTCGCGGGATCGAGCCCGGTGACGAATGCGAGTTCGGCAAGCCGGCGGGCGGAGCCTCGGCCAGCAAGAACGGCGACGATGTTGATGGTCTCCGCGATCAGCGCGCGCGGCACGGTGACGACGGCTTCCTGAATGAGTTGCTCAAGCCGCCGCAGCGCGCCGAGCGCGGTGCCGGCATGGATGGTGCCGACGCCGCCGGGATGTCCTGTGCCCCATGCCTTCAACAGATCGAGCGCTTCCGCGCCACGCACCTCGCCGATCGGAATGCGGTCGGGCCGCAGTCGCAGCGACGAGCGCACAAGATCGGAGAGCGTGGCGACGCCGTCCTTGGTGCGGAGCGCCACGAGGTTCGGCGCCGCGCATTGCAGCTCGCGGGTGTCCTCGATCAGCACCACGCGGTCATCGGACTTGGCGACTTCGGCGAGTAGCGCGTTGGTGAGCGTTGTCTTGCCGGTCGAGGTGCCGCCGGCAACGAGGATGTTGCGGCGCTCGGTGACGGCCTTGCGCAGAAGGGCAGCCTGATCCGCGGTCATGATGCCGGCGCAGGCGTAATCGTCGAGCGTGAAGACCGCGACGGCGGGCTTGCGGATCGCGAAGGCCGGAGCCGCGACGACAGGCGGCAGCAAACCCTCGAACCTCTCTCCCGTTCCGGGCAATTCGGCGGAGACGCGCGGATTGCCAGGATGGACCTCGGCGCCGACGTGATGTGCGACAAGGCGAATGATGCGCTCGCCGTCAGTCGGCGACAGAACCGCGCCGGTGTCGGACAGCCCGGCTGACAGGCGGTCGATCCACAGCCGCCCGTCTGGATTGAGCATCACCTCGACGACGGCGGGATCTTCCAGAAACGCGGCGATGTCCGGCCCGAGCGCCGTGCGCAGCATGCGGGCGCCGCGCGTGACCGCGTCCGCTCTGCATGATGCTTTCCCCATACTGCCCCCGGCATCGCGCCGGCGCATGAAAGTGGGCCGGACATCGGGGACGAATAGAAGAGGCAGGAACTGGGACGACGCAACAAGATCAAAGCGGTCGTCGTAGCGGAGCGAAAAAATACAGGAGAATGGCGGTTTCGGCCGTCAGGCCAACGACCCGATGCTTGTCGACGGCACCGCCGGATGGGCTTGCAAGAGGCTCAGGAATTGCTTGAGCGCGGGGTTATCGTTGTTGCGGCGCCAATAGGTGACATAGCCGACGCGGCTCGGCCCAATGCCATCGCGGACCTCTCGGAAGAGAACGCTCGGCAGGATGTTGCCGGTCGAGGACTCGCAAGTCAGGGTAATGCCGCGGTTGCCGTCCACGACGCTGAGGATGTCTTCGCGATTGGCATTGACCGCCTTGATGAGCGGGCGGTCGCCGGGCGACGTCAGCTTTTTGATGAGCACGTCCTGAATCTCCGGACCCGGATCGCGCCGGCTCATCAGGAAGCGCTCGTTCTTGAGGTCCGTCCAATAGACGAAATCGCGCGCGGCGAGTGGATGGTCCTTCGGGAACGCGACCATGATCCGTTCCGACCACAAACTCATGTGCGCGTAATCAGTGTAATTGGGTTCGCCCAGCACCACGACGATGTCGATCGCGCCACGATCGAGAAGCGGAATCAGGGATGCACGGGCGCCTTCGATGATATTGACATCTACATGGGGATGTCGGTTGGCGAAGGTCAGCACCGTATCGCGCAATGCTCCGGTTGAGAGCGAGGTATAGAAGCCGATCTCCAACCGGCCAGCGTCGCCGCGCTTGCCAGCTTTCGCACGGGTTTCCATTGCTTCCAATTCCGCCAGCACGCGACGCGCGGACACGACAAACTCCTCGCCGATCGGGGTCAGCTCGGCGCCACCCGGCGACCGCTCGAACAAGGGGACGCCGAGCTTGCCCTCAAGCTCGCGGATGCGTTTGCTCAACGTTGGCTGGGTAATGTTGAGGGTGGCAGCAGCGCGTCGGAAGCTGCTGTGGTCGGCCGCTGCCACAACATAGCGCAGATGAGGAACCTCGACGCACATGAAGGACAGTCCTCAAGTGAGCATCGAAGCGATGCGTCTGGTCGCTCGTGCCAGCGTATTAAATTGGCGGTCCAGACCAAGCTCGCCCTACATGGCGAAAAGCTGAAGCCAAGAGGGCCATAGCTGCCTTTGTTGTGTCGCGCTGATGTCTGGATTTGGGACAGACGTCACCTCAGGGGCTAATCCGGAGAGCCTTAGCGATGACACGATCTAGCTTTTGTGGCTCGAACGGCTTTGTCACAACGAGCTCGTGGCGGTACCCTGATGCACTTTGGCATTTATGATGGTCTTGGAATATCCTCGCCGATTTCCTGTCTAAGCTTCGGTCCCTTGGCGAGCCGCCGGCCGAGAGCGTCCAGGAAACTGTCATAGCGCTCGCCGGCTTTCGCCCGTGTGGCAGTCTGGGTGGCGTCGGGCAATGGCGGGGTGGAACTGAGCCAGAAGCGGACGAACAGCGCCAGGGTCTCGACCGCGATGCCGGTGTCGCGTTCCAGCCGCTGCATGCGGCGGTCGATGCCGTCGAGCCGCTTGGCGGTGGCAGCTTCGCGGCGTTCGTCGGCATCCGGCGAGAGGAAGGAGGCGATGGCGGCCTCGGCAATGAGGGAGCGGGACTGGCCT
>DASUPI010000060.1:0-15275 GCA_036281135.1 Rhodoplanes sp.
CGACAACGCGATCACGCGCCGCCATGCCGTCATGACCTTCGACTCCGTTCCGCGAATCAAAAGTCAGCGTACAAGCCATCACTCAGCGTACAAGCCATCACAATGCAGATGAATCCCCACCATATGACCGCTTCCACGGAATCGATGAACTGGCGCACGCTTCGATGAGCCGCCTGTATTTGAGGGCTGCGAAGGCACGCACCGTCTCGACTTCTATGGTGCTCACATCGGATTTGCAGGCAAGTTGCCCCGCTTGTCGATGCGCCTATGGCGAACGCCGGCTGTGTCAACGCGAAGCTGGACGACATCAAGTGACACCGCACTGAAGCTACGCCAGCTGCGCAGGCTTGCCCAGGAGACCAAGAACCACGATCTCGAACGGAATCTATATATCGAAGAGCGCAAGGCCGAGCGCGGCATCCTGCTTGCACAGTATTGGCGCGACGGGTGGAGGGGAATACTCAGCGCTCGAATGCTGGGCCACTGTCTGTGGATCGCTGTCATGGCCAGCTATTCGCTATTCGCTGATTGCGGCCGCAGCTTTGTACGCCCGCTGGTCGGCCTCGCGATTTCGGTGATCTTTCATTGGGCATACGGGTCGGTGCTGACCGCGCCGAGCGATCGGAGCAGGCTTGAGGATTTCCGCCGCGCCGCGTGGGCTTTTTCTATCTCCAACGCCGTGCCTTTCGTCGGCGCGCTTACGCTCGAACGCGATGTCAAGTTGACCTTGCTGTGTGGCGATCGGCCGACAAGTGTGCAGCCGGCGTCCGGCACACCGGCGGCTCAAACCGCGCAGCCGGCCCAACCCCAGAGCCTTTCGCAATGCGTGCCCGTGCCGGGTCGCCGCTTCCAGCTTCTCGCGCTCGGCCAATCGATCTTCAGCGTGCTGTGCCTCTTCTTCATTGCGCTCGCCCTGCGCAACTATTTCAAGCTGAAGTGAGGTGATCCGAGGCGGTGTGAGCGCTCAGCATTCTCGGTCGTCATTGCCGGGCCTGACCAAGCTTGACCCGCGTATCCATACAGCGATTCCGCATGCGCTGCGATCCAACATGGACCGCCGGGTCAAGCCCGGCGGTGACGATGAGGACGGGTTATGAGTTCTCTACCTTGACGCGGGGTAAGGTTGCGGCGACGCGTTCGGGGAGCGGGCCAAGTGAAGACCGAACTGCCAAGCGAAGGCCGAACTGCTATCATCCATTCCGAGCCAATCATCCATTCCGAGCCGATGATCTGGAGGCGGCATGAATCTCGTTCGCATCTATCTGCGCACGCTCGGCCTGCTCGCGCCGGCTAAGCGGCTTGCGTGGACGCTGGCGATCGCCAACCTCCTGCTCGCCGCCGCTCAGTTCGCCGAGCCGGTGCTGTTCGGCCGCATCATCGACGCGCTGTCGCAGGCGCAAACGAATCCGTCGGCCTTCCGCTGGTCGGCGCTCGGCGGCCTGCTCGGCGTGTGGTGCGCCTTCGGCCTCTTCAACATCGTCTGCAGCACGCTCGTTGCGCTCTATGCGGATCGGCTGGCGCACCGGGAGCGCCAGCGCGTCCTCACCGACTATTTCGAGCACGTGCTCGAACTGCCGCTCGCCTATCATTCGGGAACGCATTCCGGCCGCCTGATGAAGGTGATGCTGCAGGGCACCGACGCGCTGTTCGGCCTGTGGCTCGGCTTTTTCCGCGACAATCTCGCGGCTTTCGTCTCCTTCTTCGTGCTGCTGCCGCTTGCGCTCGTCCTCAACTGGCGGCTCGCTCTGGTGTTGCTGGTGCTCTGCGCCGTCTTCGCGACCCTCACCGCGTTCGTGATGCGCAAGACCGAGGCGCTGCAGAAGCTGGTCGAGGAGAACTATTCCGAGCTCGCGGAGCGCGCGTCCGACACGCTTGGCAATGTCGCGCTCGTGCACAGCTTCTCTCGCATCGAGGCGGAGGTGTCCGGCCTTAAGACGGTGATCGACCGGCTGCTCGCGACGCAAACCCCGGTGCTGTCCTGGTGGGCGGTGGTGGCCGTGCTCACGCGCGCCTCGACCACGCTGACTTTGCTCACCATCGTCGTGCTCGGCGCGTTCCTGAACGCACGCGGGCTCGCTTCGGTCGGAGAAATCGTGACCTTCACCGGCTTTGCAACCATGCTGATCGCGCGGCTGCAGGACGCGGTGTGGTTCGTCAATCGCGTTTTCTCCGAAGGGCCGCGGCTTGCCGAGTTCTTCGCCGTATTCGACACCACGCCGGCGATCCACGACCGGCCCGATGCGATCGATCCGGGGCGCGTGACGGGACGGGTCGAATTCGACGACGTCTCGTTCTCCTATGACGGCAAACGTCCCGCGGTCCTCGATCTCGATTTCACCGCCGAGCCGGGCGAGCGGATCGCGCTGGTCGGCACGACCGGCGCCGGCAAATCGACCGCGCTGTCTCTGCTCTACCGCGCCTTTGATCCCCAGTCGGGCGCGATCAGGATCGACGGCCTCGATGTGCGTGGCATGACGCTCGCCGCGCTCAGGCGCAATATCGGCGTGGTGTTCCAGGAGGGCCTGCTGTTCAACCGCTCGGTCGCCGAGAATCTGCGCATCGGCAACCCGGACGCCACCGAGGCGGAGCTGCGCGACGCGGCCGCGCGCGCCCAGGCGCTCGATTTCATCGAGCGCGATCCGAACGGTTTCGATGCGCGCGTCGGCGAGCGTGGGCGCCTCATCTCCGGCGGCGAGCGCCAGCGCCTGTCGATCGCCCGCGCGCTGCTGAAGGAGCCGCCGATCCTCATCCTCGACGAGGCGACAAGCGCGCTCGACGCCAAGACCGAGGCGAAGCTCCTGGTCGCGCTCGAAGAGGTGATGAAGGGCCGAACCACCTTCGTCATCGCCCATCGTCTCGCGACCATCCGGCGCGCCGACCGCATCTTGATGTTCGAGCACGGCCGCATCGTCGAGGCGGGCACGTTCGACGACCTGATGCGGGCGGGCGGGCCCTTCTCGGAGCTTGCCAAGGCGCAGTATCTGTCCGCCGAGCCGCCTGCGCCGCCCGCCGCGACAGACGAAACGCGTGCGGCGGAGTAGCGGTCGGGACCGGCCCAGTTTATGCGCGCTCAGTCACCGACCAGCGCAGAGAAGCCAGCACACGTGGACACCGCCCAAGAGGGGATATCAGGCGCGGCCATGCGCACAATGTGCTGGGCGGACCTTTCAAAGGCGGCCGGTTTCTAGACCATCGATTCCATGAAACTGATCCGTTGCAAATGCTGCCTTTTCGAGGGCCGCATATGATTCGAATTTTGGAAGCGCTCGACTAGTAATCAAACTTTGCCTAGATAGCTTTACGTCCCGACGGCATCGCCGACGCACTTTTTCATATGCCTGTTCTTGGCCGCACCCGAGAGCTTCTTTTCCTTGGTGTCAGCGGCACATGCCTTCCTGGCGTCCCTCTCGCATTTCTTCATGAAGCTCGTCAGAGCGGCGCCAGCAAGCTTTTTCTCGGACGCCTGTGCTTTGCAGGTCACGACTTGCGCGTAAGCGCCCGTTGCGGTGAGAGCCAAAGCTATCGCCACAATAAATGTCTTCATTTGCGTACCTCCTTGGAATCCCGCTTACGTTCCCCCGACGGCGTGTCGGAAGCATTGTGCGAGCGCGGCGCGACCCCGGTGACCAGCAATCTGCCATTTGATGAAAGCCCGCTCCACTCGGTGGACCAGCCGATTTCAGAGGTGAGGGCTCGTCCCCCTATCAGCGCGAACATGGCGCCCTGCGGATCCGTGCATTGAACGATCCAGCCGCCGCTCGGCACTTTTAACGGACCCATGAGGATCTGGCCGCCGCCAGCCTTCACGCGCTCCGCCGCCGCGTCGATGTCTTCAATGTTGAAGTAGTAAAGCCAAAACGGAGCTGGCACCATCGAAGGCTTGGTGAACATGCCGCCGACCGTCTGCCCTCCGGCGGAGAACAGCTGATACGTGCCCATCGAGGACACGTCCGCCGCGTCCGCTTTTTGCCAGCCGAAGACCTCGCCGTAGAAAGCCAGGGCCTGCTCCCGGTTGGTGGCGAGCAGCTCATACCAGCCGACGCGGCCCAGCGCACCAGGCTCGGCGGGCTGATCTCGACCGGGTTTCAGCCACTTCAACAACCCGAGCATCACCATTTGCGGGTCGGCGACTACCGAAAAGCGGCTGACGCTGGGGATGTCCTTCGGTGGGACATGCACGGCGCCGCCAAGGTGTCTAATTCGGGCGGTGGCAGCATCCACGTCGTCGGCGCCGACATATCCGATCCAGTTCGGTTGTGCGCCCATTCTCCTCGCGTCTTCCGGCAGGTCCATCAGCCCGCTTACCGAAACGTCGCCGGCGGTAAAGAGGGTATACGCCATACCGGGAATCGACGCGTCAGTCGTGCCCCAGCCCACGACGTTGGCGTAGAAGGCCTTTGCGGCCTCCATGTCTGTCGTCATCAACTCGTACCAGACGAAACGGCCCTGCTGAGAATTGACCATGTCTGTTTCGACCGTCGAACCTGGAAAAAGATCGCGTGCCCGCATTGAGCGGGCGTGAAGTGAGAGGCCAAGTCCTTCGACATGGATAACGGCGGCACGGAAAAAGCGCAAGGAGCGGTTCTGGAGCCGCTCTGTGTTCGAACACGTTTATCAAAGAAACTGTCGCGCGGACCTCTCAACGCGGCTCAACGCGGTGCGATCCCACGAAGATGATTCTCGGTCTTGTGTCGACGGATCGGGCTAGCCCAGGCGCCGTCGCCTGAATGGAACACGCTCCGCGATATCGATCGCCCCTGCGCGACATCGGTTGCGTATAACTTTTGCTCTCCCCCGCCGAGATCCCTAGCCGGCTAGTCCGCTTGATATCTGCGGCCGACGCCGTTCCGCCGCGACGCGCCAAGCATATCGCGCGACAAATCTCGCGCCGAACACAACTCCCGCGAAAACCGAACGCGTCGGCGTGGCGCATGTCGTGATGAATCAAAGCCGCGTGATTGCGAAACTTCGGTGTTTAAATCCGATTTAAATGATGGTACTTGCGACGAATGTACGGTTCATTCCCGCACATCGGTTGAAACTGGGAGGAATACAATGCCGCGGAAGAAGCACACTTCGAAGGCACAGGGTCGTAACGACGTCGTACCGGTAGTGGGAATGGTTGGCTTGTCATTGTCGCTCGCCGGCAGTGCGTCCGCAGCAACGGCGCCGGCAGCGGAAGTACCGTCGCAGGATACCGCATCTCGTCACGAAATCTCCGTCGGTCTTCACGAAGAGGAAATCGCCGACATCAGCTTGGCGACATTCTATGTGTTCGACAAGGAAAACGCCGGATTGCTCCGAGGCGGTGAAAAGCTTGCAGGTTGGGGTTGCAGGGGCTGGTGGCGGGGCTGCCGAGGTTGCAGAGGCTGCCGAGGTTGCAGAGGCTGCCGAGGTTGCAGGGGCTGTGGAGGCTGTGGAGGAGGTTGCGCTTAGGTGATGCTATAGCATCGTCCGAGCGCCTGAAAACATGATGAGCGTTTTTCGATTACGTTGACATACTCATCGAGGGCCACGTCATGCGCGGTCAGGCTCGCGCATGACGATTGTGGCCTATGAACGACGACAAGCGCTCGCGCGCGAACGGCGGCGACACGCCGGAAAACACGTGCCCCTACCATGGCAATTCGGACTGGTCGCGACAGACGTAGAGCCGCGCGTGCCGATTCCATGACAGGCGATCGCGGGAACGGCGTTATCGAGCAACTCAGCGACGACGTTCCGCAGTTCGCTCCGAATTTCACGGTCTATGTGCTGCCACCCGATGCGGTGTGCCTCTATTCCGAGGACCGGAAGTTCTTTCTTCACGGTGAGCTCTATTGTGCGCTCGCATCCGCAATAGGGGCGGGAAGGACTCATCGCGAGATCGTTCGTGAATTGGGACGGGATTTCCCGCCCGAAAAAATCGACGAAGCCTTGAAGCGGCTGATCGGCCGCCGCTTTGTCGTACCGACAACGCGCTCTAGCGCAGGCGCCGTAGCCGCCTATTGGGCGAGCCTCGGCCTGTCGCCGGAGACCGCAGAGACAAATCTCCAGAGTTTGCGGGTGCGCGTCCAGTCGATCCAGGTGCAGGGTGCAACCGAACTCGAAGCCGCGCTGAGCGGACTGGGCGTTCAGGTTGTGAAGCGCTCCCCCGACCTGACCGTCACGCTCGTGAGCGATTATCTCGAACAAAAACTCGCCGACCTGAACCGGCAGCATTTGCTGGACCAGACGCCTTGGCTGCTCGTCCAACCCTCCGGCATTTTTCCCCTTGTAGGGCCCGTGTTCAGCCCGGGCCAGACCGCCTGCTGGACGTGTCTCTCCGACCGGATGAAACGGAACCGAGAGGTGAAGGCGTTTCTCGACCGAAGCGACGCTCGCTGTGTCGCGGTTTCGCCTCTCGCCCGGGACATGTTCGGACAAAGTGCAATCCAGCTTGCGGCGGCGGAGATCGCCAAAGCGATCGCCACTGATTTTCGCACGGACTTGCGCGATCACATCATCAGCCTCGACCTGCTGGGCTCGACCATCGTAAGGCATTACGTGCCGGCCCGCCCGCAATGTCCCGAGTGCGGTCGCCCGGAGATGCGCGACCCAGGTCGTGCGCCCGCGCCGGTCGAGCTTCACGCCGGCGGCAAGCTGGTCATGACGAGCGGGGGATACCGCGCCGTTTCGCCGACAGCCACGATTGCGCGTTTCCGCAAGCACGTCAGCCCGCTCACCGGCATTGTCTCGCGCCTCGAACGGATCAAGGCCGATTTGCCCTTGAACACTAGCTACCTCGCTACGCACAATTTTTCCCAGCGCCCCGAGACGATCGACGAGCTCAAGGCAGGACTGAGCGGCGACAGCTACGGCAAGGGCAGCACTGCCGAGCAGGGGGAAGCCAGCGCGCTCATGGAGGCCATCGAGCGGTATTCCGGTATCTTTCAAGGCGACGAGATCAGAGTAACGCGGCGGTTCAGCGATTTCCCGTCGGGTGACGCGATTCTTCCGAACGACGTCTTGCTGTTCAGCGACGCGCAGCACCGGCAAAGCCCCGCGCCAACGAATGACCGGGACGACGCGCCTGCCGAAGCGGTTCCTTTCGATCAATCGGCTGAGATCGAATGGACGCCGGTCTGGTCTCTGCGCGACGAACGCTTCAAGTATCTTCCGACCAGCTTGGTGTATTTCTTCTACAAAGGCCCGGCCTCAGACCGAATCGCCGCGGATTCCAACGGCTGCGCGGCCGGCAACACCTTGGAGGAAGCAATCGTCCAGGGGTTCCTTGAGCTGGTGGAACGGGATTCGTACGCAATCTGGTGGTACAACAAATTGCAGCGGCCGGAAGTGGATCTCGACCAACTCGACGATCCGTACATCCGCGACCTGCGAATCCAGCTCGCCGAGACCGGACGCCGGCTTTGGGTGCTCGACATCACCAGCGATCTCGGGATTCCGAGCTTTATCGCACTGGCGCATTGGACGGAAAACTCGCAGGAGTTCATCGAGTTTGGCTCCGGCGCGCACTTCGATACGCGAATCGCCGCGCTGCGCGCGATGACCGAACTGAATCAGTTTCTGTCTATCGGTCTCATGACGGGCCGGAACGCGGAAAAAACCAATCATGACGGCAGTCCGTTCCGACTGCGCGACCATACCTATTTGACGCCGAGCGGGAGTCCGGTGGTCCGGCCGGGCTCGAAGTTCGGCGAGTTCGACAAGCGCGAGCAGGTGATCGCCTGCATTGGGCTCGCCAAACGAGAGGGCCTTGATTTCCTTGTTCTCGACCAGACGCGCCCCGACATCGACGTCCCGGTCGCCAGAGTGATCGTTCCGGGACTGCGGCATTTCTATCGGCGCTTCGCCCCTGGCCGACTTTACGACGTTCCGATCAAGCTCGGATTGAGAGACCGGCCGCTGTCGGAAAACGAGCTCAACCCGCTTCACCCCTGGACCTGAGGGCATCCCGGCTTGCGCGCTCCCGGGTCAAAGAAACGTCAACGGGCGGCGCCGGCGATTCTTTCTGCGCGGCTTGCCGGTCACGTGACGCTCGAAGCGCACCCGAACGGCGAAATCGCCGCCTGCTTCAATCGTCATTCGGTCGGCTTGGGGAAATTCAGCGCGGGCGCAGCGGATCGCGCGAAGCACCTACGCGCGGGTCTGCCGCTCGGATCGTTCGTGTCCGACGGTGAGATTATCGACAAGGAAATCTTTTCTCTGGTCCGGCAATTGGCCGGTCACGGTCTACTGGAATACCGCCTTGGGCGATCGGGAAACGGCGAGGACAAAGTCGTCATCGAACCGCAGATGCCCGATTATTGGCCGCGAACGCCGCAGCTGGACAGTGCCGACACTCTCGTCCTGTCGCGGTTCGCCTACATGCGACGGCGCGGCAACGCGATGGTCTTGGAGTCGCCGCGCGCCGGCGCGCTGGTTAAAATTTGTCGTCCGGAAATTGCGACCGCCCTGGCCATGCTCTCTGCGCCACAGCAAATCAAACATCTTCGCCGGCAGGACGCTTTTCCCGGCGTCGAGCTTCTCGCCCTGCTGGTCGATTGCCAGATCCTTTTCAAGATCGACCCTGCTCGCGACAGTGGCCTGCGACCGGCCGAAGGCAACAGCGACCTCGTTCTTTGGGACTTTCACGATCTCCTGTTCCACACGCGCAGCACGGAAGGCCGACACGCCAATCCGCTGGGTGGACTTTATCCGTATGCGGGCGTCGTATCCCCGCTGCCGGCGGTGCGACCACGCTGGCCCGGAAAGAAAATCGACCTGCGCAAATTCTCGGCCGAACAATCGGAGACAATCTCGCCGGTCGCAAAGCTCCTGCGCGAGCGTCACTCGACGCGCAGTTTTGATGACCAGCAGCCGATCACCCTCGCCGAGCTTTCGCGCTTTCTCGACGGCGCCGCGCGTGTCCACTCGAAATGGCGAAGCAAGCTCGACCTGGGCGACGGCAGCACCGTGGTTGCGTACGCCGCCCGGCCGTATCCGTCGGGGGGCGGCAGCTACGAGCTCGAGCTCTATCTGGCCGTCAACAAATGCGAAGGGCTTGAACGGGGATTCTATCATTACGACGCCGGCGGACACGCGCTGTCGCCGATCGGCGTCCGCGCGCATGATCTCGAAGCGCTGTTGATAGGCGCCGAATTTGCTATGGGCGCGCCCGCCGCGCCCCAGATCCTGATTACGATCGCGGCGCGCTTCGGCCGTATTTCATGGAAGTACAGCTCGGTCGCATATGCGCTCATTCTGAAGGATGTCGGCGTATTGACCCAGACGTTCTACCTGATGGCGACTGATATCGGGCTCGGCGGATGCGCGATTGGGAGCGCCAATATCGATCTGTTTGCGAAAATGACGGGCATCGAGTTCCACGTCGAGGGCCCGGTCGGTCTTTTTGCGATGGGGCGCGGCGCGAAATCGGAAGCGTCCGACTGACATATGATTAATCAGTGTAGTTCCATTTACCGTCCTTGCTCTCCTCCAGCATAGTTTGACCTTGAAGGCTGCAGTTCGAGCGTGCCGCCGCTGCGGGCGTCGTGCGTTCGTGCAGAGTAGCGTGGCATCTGAAAACCGGGCCGGCGCGTCTGTCAGATTCCGATCCGCGCGGCCGTGCGCAGCGCCAGAGCCTCGATCGTGAGCGCCGGCCCTTCGCCGCCGCCGGAGGACGGAAAGACGCTCGCATCGGCGATCCACAGATTGCGCCAGCGGTGGGAACGAAGGTTCGGGTCGACCACCGAGTCGTCCGGGTCGGCGCCCATGCGGCAGGTCCCGAAAACGTGGGTCGATTCGAACTTGTCCCACGTCGACAAAGACTGGATGATCTCGGCAGCGCCGCATGCCGCCAGGACTTCGCGGCACTTGCCGATCATGAAGCGCAGCCGGGCGATGTCGGACTCCGTTATGAAAGAGGTGATGCGGGGCGGAGGAATGCCGAAACTGTCGCGCTTGCCGGGGTCGAGATCGATCCGCGCGACAGGGTTTGGCAGGCTTTCGCCGATCGCCGAGACTGACAGCGCGTGTCCCCAGGTCGCGCGCATCTTGCGGGCATGGTCGCGGCCCCAACCGGGCACCGCGTTGCAGGCGAAGGTCGACAATCCCATCAGTCCGGCTTCGGCCGAGGCGTTTTGCAGGCGACAGCCTCCGACCACGCCGGGGATGACGTCGGGCGCATTGAAGTCCCAGCAAATGGCGTCACTCGGCAGCCCACGTCGTGCGTGCTGTGGTTCCGGGTGCAGCGCCGTCACCATAGCGGCCACCGTCTCCATGAAATTACGGCCGACCTGGCCGCTCTCATTTCCGAGATTGTTCGAGGAGAGCAGCAGCCGCGGGGTCTGCACCGCGCCTGCGGCCAGCACCAGGTGGGGCGTGACGATACGTTCGAGGCCGCCGCGGGGGCGGCCGACCAGCACCGCGGCAACGCGGTCGCCCCGGCCGGCCTCGATTTTCACCACGGGAGAATCGGGTCGAAGCGTGCAGCGGCCGGTCTTGAGCGCGGCGGCGACGAAGGTGACGTCGGCGCTGCCCTTGTCGCTTGGCATGCAGCCCAGGTGACAGGCGCCGCAGTAATTGCATGGCGGCCGATCATGATAGGTCGCCGAGAGGGCGGCGCGGCTGTTGGCCTCCCATGTGAGCCCGAGCGCGGTGGCACCCCGGCCAAGCGTCCGCGCGCCGTAGGACAAGGGATGCGCCGCCAATGGGAAAGGCTTCGAACGCCAGCGCGCCCCTTGCGTGGCCGGACCGGCGACCCCCACAAGCTCCTCTGCCATGACGTAATAGGGTTCGAGTTCGGCGTAGCCGATCGGCCAATCGGCGGCGACGCCGAACCGGCTTCTCATACGCATCGATTGGGGATGCAGGCGGTGGGCCTCCCCGGTGAAATGCAGCGTGCTGCCGCCTACGCCACGCACATGGGAGTAACTGCCCATGCCCCTCCGGCCGCCTTCGAGCGCGCGGCCCGAAGCGCGATTGAAGGAGGCAAGCAAAGGCTCGTCATTCGGAAGAATCTGACCGCGGGCCATGGTCACCTGGCCTTTGGAGCCGGGCTTTTCCGGGAACTCGTGCAGCTCCCAATCGGGTCGGGCCTGCGGGTAGTCGACGGCGGGATCGAAACGCGGGCCCGCCTCGAGCAAGAGCACCGACAGGCCCCGTTGGCTCAAGCCGTAGGCCGCCGCGGCGCCGCCGGCGCCGCTGCCTACCACCACCACATCCCAATCCGGGTCCGTCATCGTGGCGCTTCCTGGAAATTGGGGAAGCCGTCAGGCTGGGGTGGCCCGGAATAGGCGAAGGCGGTCATGATCGCCGGATCGGTGTAGTAGAGCGTGAAGGCGAGGTTCCGCAGCGTCCGCACGATTGCAAACGCGCCCTCCGCATCGGACCTGAGCGCCGCCTGGAGCACGGTCTCGCGGCCCGCCTCGTCGAGCTTGAGAAAAGTCATGGTCCCCTTGGCCCGGGCACGTTGGTCGAGCCAGGCAACGCCTTCGATGAAGCTCCGTTTCAGCTCCGAATCAGTCGCCGCAGCAATGTGTCGATCGATGCCGAGCGCCAGCGCGCCGGGCAACTCGCCTCCCGGCAGCATACAATCGATGACAGCGGCGATCGTGCGCTCGACGTGGGCGTCGGAGCGAGGCTCGCGCCGCGCGGCAAATGTGCGGCGGCTGGATGTCACAATGCCGGCGATGAGAGGCAGGCGCAAAAGGACTGTGAGAAGGACCCGACGAGAAAGGAGTTTCTTGTGCTGCGTCGCCTTGAGCGGTGGACCTAAGTTTCGCAGCACGAACTTGATGAGGGCGCTCTTACGCATTTCCTGGTCCGACTGAGTCCGACTGAGTCAGAAATCCCGAGCGATGAGCTGGAGAATTATATAGTGGGGCGGTTCACGGCCGGCATGGTGGCTGAGCTGGGCTTGGCAGATCAAAGTCAATCGCGTTTTCCTGCTGTGTCCACGATCGCGAGGGGTCGCGGGAGCTTGCAAAGGAGCTGTCAATCTAACACGTGCGAGAGGCCGCTTCGGTTGGCGGCGCTAGGAGATCTCGACGCGAACTCGATCGGAATGCTCCGCGAAGCGAGAGGCGGGAATCCAGCCGATCGCCGATAGGTGAAGGAGAGCGCCAATGCCCGGTATATCGCGCCGCCAGATGGTCGGCGGCCTGCTCTCTTGGCAGCTTGTCGCCAGGCCGCGGCCGGCCGCCGCCGATCAAGCAAGGTTCCGGCTTCTGGAAAAAGCGCTTTGGGTCTGGAAGGATCGTATTTCAGCGCCTGACGATCTTGAAGCTTTCGCGCGCGCGAATGGGATAAGGACGCTCTTTCTTTACACAACCCCCGCGGCGGCGGAGGCGCTGCTGAGCGGAGACAACACGGCTCGCGACCACCTATTGGCCCTGAAAGGCGCTGTTCGAGAGATCTATGCGATGGCGGGAGAGCCCGATTGGGCGTTCGGTCCGCAAAAAATACCAGAGCATGTCGATCTCCTGCTCCGCCTTCAGGGCTCGACCCGGGGTCTGTTCGACGGCTTGCATCTTGACGTGGAGCCGAACGCGATGCCGGAGTGGCGGGATCCGGCTGGCAAGCAGCGTCTGATCGAAGGAACTCTTCAATTCTACGATCTGGTCCGGCGGCAACGTCCGGAGGTGAGAATAGACGCAGCGGTAAACCCCGTCTTTTCCCAGCTGCGAACCGTCGGGCAGGATAACTTTCTTGTCGAGATCGGTCGTAGAGTGCACTCGGCCTCGATCATGGCCTACCGGAATCGGGTCCAATCGATCATCGATTGGGCGACCCCCGCGATTGTGCAGTTTGCGACGACCCACAAGGGGTGGCGCATCGGGGTTGAAGTCAACCGCAATGATTCCGAGCCCGGAACAAGCTGGAGCCGCGTGCCGGCTGACACGTTTCTATCCGCGATGGTTGAACTTGACGGGCGGATCAGGCAGCAAGCCTTCGCGGGGAACTATACTGGCTTGGCTTTTCATAGCTTTGACGGAATGAAAGCGCTGTTGGCGTGACATACCAGACGAATCCTGTGTGTCGTTAGGAGCAAGGCATGCGCAGGAGCAGATCAAGGGCCGCCATAATCCGGCTCCGAAAAACAGGCGGCCGCAACGTCAAGCGGCATGCCATCGGTCGCAAGGTCAAGAGGCGAGCGTCAAGCGCAATCCTCGCCGACCTGAAGCACCGGCTATCCGAGATCTACGATCTCAACGCGGCGGAGTCGGTGCTCTTCTGGGACGAGGCCACCTATATGCCGACGGGCGGCGCTGTGGCTCGGGGCCGTCAGGCGGCAATGCTGAAACGCTTTGCGCATGAGCGTTCTGCCGATCCTGCGCTCGGAAAATTGATCGATCGCCTGGAGCCAATGGCCGACAGGCTTGATGCCGATGATGCCAGCCTGATCCGCATTGCGCGGCGTGATTTCGAAAGGGCCATCAAGGTGCCGGCCGAGTACGTTGCGCGGGCGATCACGCACAGTTCGGCTTCCTACCATGCATGGAGTGTGGCTCGGCCGGCGAACGACTTCGCCGCAATGACTCCCTTTCTGGAAAAGACGCTCGACCTGAGCCGGGAATATGCCTCGTTCTTCGCTCCCTACGACCACATCGCCGATCCACTGATCGACGACGCCGACGAGGGTATGACGACAGCCACGATCCAGCGCCTTTTCGCAGAGCTGCGACGCGAGCTCATTCCCCTGGCACGCGCGATATGCGATCAGCCGCCGACGGACGATGGCTGCCTGCATCGCTCCTTCGACGAGGCGGCGCAACTCGGCTTCGGCCTGTCGGTCGCCACGCAGATGGGCTACGACCTCGAACGTGGACGCCTCGACAAGACTCACCATCCGTTCTGCACCAAAATTGCGACGGGAGACGTGCGGATCACGACGCGGGTGCGCGAGAACCACATTGGCGACGCGCTGTTCTCAACCTTGCACGAGGCCGGACACGCGATGTACGAGCAGGGCGTAAGCGCAGCTTATGAAGGGACGGCGGTCGGTAGAGGGGTTTCGGCCGGCGTCCACGAAAGCCAGTCGCGGCTGTGGGAGAACGTGGTCGCACGCAGCCGACCGTTCTGGGAGCATTACTATCCCGCGCTTCAGCGGATCTTTCCCGAGCAGCTCGGATCGGTATCGCTCGAAACCTTCTATCGCGCCATCAACAAGGTGGAGCGATCGCTCATCCGCACCGACGCGGACGAAGTGACCTACAATTTTCACGTCATGCTGCGGTTCGACCTGGAGCTGCAGCTCCTCGAAGGAAGGCTACGGGTGAAGGACCTGCCCGATGCTTGGCGCGCCGGCATGCAGGCCGATCTCGGTGTCGCGCCGGTTGATGATCGTGACGGCTGTCTCCAAGACGTGCACTGGTTTTTCGGGCGCATCGGCGGCGAATTTCAGAGCTATACCATTGGAAACATCCTCGGCGCGCAGTTCTTCGCCGCGGCGCGAAAGGCGCATCCTGACATTTCGAGTGAGATTGCGAACGGGCAGTTCGGCACACTACGCGGCTGGCTCACCAACAACATCTATCGCCACGGCCGTACCCTTAGGTCGGACGAGATCGTTGTTCGGGCAACCGGGAGTCCGATGACGATGGCGCCTTACCTCGCCTACCTGCGCGGGAAATACGGTGAGCTCTATCAGCTGCCCGCAGCGCCAGAGATGCCGCAGGACGTGGCTGGTCTGCCGCCCCGGTCATGACTGGTCCGAATGGGTGTCCTGCATGAGCGCCGCATCACCGAGGATGCGGCAGCAACCTTCCGATCGGCAAAGGGGTTAACGGAGCCGCGTCGGGAGCCGCACGGCCCGGCCGCAGATGGCGCGGTCGGGCGTTTGGCTGAACTGATTTGATTCGTTGGCGCGCCACGGTCGATGAAGATGGGCAATACTCGTTCGCCATTGCACTATGATTTATTTGCCTGACTTACACCCCAACCGCCGAGACTGCGACCGCTTGCGAATCCGCGCTACACTTGGTGCAAAAGTGCCGGGCTCTATAAATGCTCGTCAGAGGACGCGGCATCCGCCGAGCTGGGCGGCGTTTTCGGAGGCGATAATGACTGCGCGGCAGTTTAGATGGGCGCTCGAACTGACCGGGGAGGGCTTCGAAATTGCGGACGCGACGTCTATGTTTCCAAAATCAAAATCATCCTTAGAGCATCTAATCACAGTAGGAACTTGCCCGATGTGAGCCAACCCCAGGGCATTGTAGGCCTTCCTCCAATCAAAGAGGGCGGCAACTACCAATATAACTGCGAATATCTGAGCCACAAAGACGATAATTTTCGTTGCTCCGTCCATCCAGGTC
>DASUPI010000061.1:0-5221 GCA_036281135.1 Rhodoplanes sp.
GTTCGCCGATTGCGCGACGAGGCCGGACTACCGAGGACATTCACCCTCGATGCCTGCCGGCACGGTGGAATGACCGAACTGGAAGAAGCTGAGCTCACAGACGGTCAGGGCCGCGCGCTCTCGGCACATAAGAGCCGGGCCTATGAGGTTACGCCAAGCGAACGATGGAACGGGCACTCGCGGCGACCCGGAAGCGGCATGCACACCGCATCGCCGGCTTGGCGAACGTGCAGGGAACAGAATTTCGGAATGAAGCGCGGAAAGAATTTCGGAATGAGGAAAATGGTCCGAGCAGGGCGGCTAAATAGCGTTTTTCTTTTAATGAGTTAGTTGGCTGGGGCGCCAGGATTCGAACCTGGGAATGGCGGAATCAAAATCCGCTGCCTTACCACTTGGCTACGCCCCATCACCGCCCGACGCCGCGCACCGCGGCCACTTGGCTATGCCCATTGCGGGCTGGCCGGCGTCGCGCCGGCCCGGCGCTCGACCACAAGCAGGAACCCGACGCTCGGCGGCCGGCGGGACCATACGTGCGCAATCGGCGCGGATCAACGCTTGAGCGGCCCGAGGCGATGCGCGCGGGGCCAGGCCCGCGCCCGGGGCCTGAGCGCCGCGGCATTCGCCGGCGCTGAGAATACGCCCGCAGCCCTGCAAGCGCTGCATTCCGCCCCTGCCAAGACACGCAGCGGGGATGAAATCCGCGGGCGCAGGGTGTAGAGGTGGAACCAGCCATCCCGTGCGTCCCGGTCGCCCAGCCGGAGACTGCACGTTACCCCGAGTGAGGGTCCATGACCTATGCCACCCCGGTCGCCGACATTCTGTTCACGCTCAACAACGTTGCCGGCTTCGAGGCGGCGCGCCGCGAAGGCCTGTACGGCGACCTCGGCGAGGATCTCGTCGCGGCCATCGTCGAGGAGGCGGGGAAGTTCGCGAACGAGGTGATCGCGCCGCTCAACCGCGTCGGCGACATGCATGGCGCCCAGTTCAAGGACGGCGCCGTCACGACCGCGCCGGGCTGGAAGGAGGCCTATCGCGATTGGGCGGGCGCCGGCTGGAACGGGCTGTCGGCGCCGGTCGAGTGGGGCGGCCAGGGCCTGCCCTACGCCCTCAACGCGGCCTTGATCGAGGTGTGGAGCGGCGCCTCCATGGCCTTCGGGCTCGGTCCGCTGCTGACCATGTCGGCGATCGAGATGCTCGCCGCGCACGCCTCGCCCCAATATCAGGCGACCTATCTGCCGAAGCTCGTGTCCGGCGAGTGGATGGGCACCATGCACCTGACCGAGCCGCAGGCGGGCTCGGATGTCGGCGCGCTGCGCACCAAGGCCGTCCGCGCCGGCGACGGCGCGTACCGCCTCACCGGCGAGAAGATCTTCATCACCTATGGCGAGCACGACCTCACCGAAAACATCATTCACGTCGTGCTCTCGCGCCTGCCCGACGCGCCCGCCGGCACCAAGGGCCTGTCGGTCTTCCTCGTTCCCAAGCGTCTCGTCAACGCGGACGGCTCGCTCGGCGAGCGCAACGATGTGCGGGCGTCGTCGATCGAGCACAAGCTCGGCATTCACGCCTCGCCCACCTGCACGATGGTGTTCGGCGACCAAGACGGAGCGGTCGGCTACCTGGTCGGCGAGGAGAACAACGGCATCGCCTGCATGTTCACCATGATGAACCGCGCGCGGCTCGCGATCGGCCTGGAGGGTGTCGCGATCGCCGAGACCGCCACGCAGCATGCGTTCGCCTATGCGCGCGAACGGCGGCAGGGGCGCATCGCCGGCCAGTCGTCGCACGAGCCCGCCCCCATCGTCGCGCACCCGGACGTGAAGCGCATGCTGCTCAGCATGCGCGCGCTGACCAACGCCGCGCGCGCGATCTGCTACACGACCGCGGTCGCGATCGACCGCGCCCGCAATGCGCCCGACGCGGCGGCGCGCCGGGCCGCCGATGAACGCGCGGCGCTGCTGACCCCCGTCGCCAAGGCGTTTTCCTCCGACATCGGCGCCGAAGTCGCCTCGCTCGGCATCCAGGTGCATGGCGGCATGGGCTATGTCGAGGAGACCGGGGTCGCCCAGTTCTACCGCGACGTCCGCGTGGCGCAGATTTACGAGGGGACGAACGGCATCCAGGCGATCGATCTCGTCACCCGCAAGCTGCCGATGGCGGGCGGCGAAGCGCTCGCGACCTTCCTCACCGAATTGCGCCGCACCGCCGCCGCCGTGCGGGGCTCCAACGATCCCGCCTTCGGCGCGACCGGTTCGCGCCTGGACGAGGCGATCACGAGCCTGGAACGCGCCAGCGCCTGGCTCGTCGCCAAGCTGAAGGATGCGCCGGACGCGGCGCTCGCCGGCGCGACGCCCTATCTGCGGCTGTTCGGGCTCGCCGGCGGCGGCTGCATGCTGGCCGACGAAGCGCTCGCCGCGCTCCGCCTCGGCGATGGCGCTAACGGCGGCGCCGCGGGCCGCGTCATCCTCGCGCGCTTCTTCGCCGAAGCGCTCGCCGTGCAAGCGCCAGGGCTGGAGCGCGCGATCGTGGACGGCGCGGAAAGCGTGAACGCCGCCGACCCCGTGCTCGCGGCGTGACGCCGATGGTGGGACTCGCCGGCAGGACGTTGTTCATCACCGGCGCCTCGCGCGGGATCGGGCTCGCGATCGCGCTGCGCGCCGCCCGCGACGGCGCGAACATCGCCATCGCCGCGAAGACCGAAACGCCGCACCCGAAGCTCGCCGGGACGATCCACAGCGCGGCGGCAGAGATCGAGGCGGCGGGCGGCCGGGCGCTGCCGCTTGCCTGCGACATACGCGACGAGGCTCAGGTCAAAGCCGCGATCGCAAGGACGGTCGAGCGCTTCGGCCGGCTCGACATCGTCGTGAACAATGCGAGCGCGATCAGTCTCACCCCGGTCGCCGACACCGACATGCGCCGCTTCGACCTCATGCACCAGATCAATACGCGCGGGACGTTCATGGTGTCGAAATTGGCGATCCCGCATCTCGCGCGGGCGGACAACCCGCATGTCCTGATGATTTCCCCTCCCCTCGACATGAAGGAAAAATGGTTCGCCCCGCACACGGCCTATTCGATCGCGAAGTTCGGGATGAGCCTCGTCGCGCTCGGGCTTGCGGGAGAATTGCGCGCGCAGGGCGTCGCCGTGAACGCGCTGTGGCCGCGCACGACCATCGCCACCGCCGCGATCGAGAACCTGCTCGGCGGCAAGGAGACGATGCGCCGCTCGCGCAAGCCGGACATCCTGGCCGAGGCCGCCTACCGGATTTTCCTGAAGCCGGCGCGCAGCTTCACCGGAAATTTCCTGATCGACGACAGCTTCCTTTCCGACGAAGGCGTGACCGATTTCGAGCAGTATCGCGTGGACCCGACCGCCCCGCTGCAGCCCGATTTTTTCGTGCCGGACGAGGCGGCCCCGCCGCGCGGCGTGCAACCGGGCGCCACGTGACAGAACCGGGTGCGCCCGGTGGCGGCGGTGGGCGGCCCTTAGGTGGATTTCCTGTAGTCCCGCCCGCTCGCTTGCCGTAAGGTCCAAGAAAACAGATTGCGTAGGATGACAACCCTTTACATCACTCATGTTGCCGGCCTCGAGCACATCCCGCCGCTCGGTCATCCCGAACGGCCGGACCGGCTGCGCGCCATCGAGCGTGCGCTCGAGCAGGAGTCTTTCCAGACGCTCGCGCGCGAGCAGGCGCCGCTCGCCCCCTTCCACCGGATCGCGCTGTGCCATCCGATGGACTACATCGAAGCAATCCAGGAAGCGAACCCGCGCGAAGGCTTGGTGCGGCTCGACGCCGACACGTCCATGTCGCCCGGCACCTTCGAGGCGGCGCTGCGGTCGGCCGGCGGCGCGGTGCTCGCGGTCGACGAGGTGATGACCGGCAAGGCGTCGAACGCCTTCTGCGCCATGCGCCCGCCCGGCCATCATGCCGAAACGGCCGCGCCGATGGGCTTCTGCTTCTTCAACAACGCCGCGATCGCGGCCCGCCATGCCCAGAACCAGTATGGGGCGGAACGCGTCGCGGTGATCGATTTCGACGTGCATCACGGCAACGGAACGCAGGAGATTTTCTGGTCCGATCCAACCGTCATGTACTGCTCGACGCATGAAATGCCGCTTTATCCCGGCACCGGAGCGCTGTCGGAGCGCGGCGAGCACGATAACATCGTCAATGCGCCGCTGCGCGCCGGCGATGGGGGCGACGAGTTCCACGAGGCCTTCGAGACGCGGATCTTGCCGCGGCTGCGCATCTTCCGGCCCGATTTGGTGGTGATTTCCGCCGGCTTCGACGCGCATTTGCGCGACCCGCTCGCCAATCTCAATCTCCTCGAGACGGATTTCGGCTGGGCGACGCGCAAGCTCATGGAGATCGCCGACCGCAGCGCCAACAACCGGGTCGTGTCGCTGCTCGAAGGCGGTTACGATTTGCAGGGCCTCGCGCGCTCGGTCGCCGTCCACGTGTCGGCGCTGATGCACGGATGATCGCCGCGGCCGGCGGTCCGCCCGGCCTAAGAAAGGACGCAAGCCTTGGTATAACGTCGGCCTGACCCGCAAGTCGGTGCCGGGGAGGTCGAAGTGCGTCCGAGACCAGGTCGTCGCCGGCGCTCGCAAGCCCGGCCGTGGCCCGCGCGAATCGGTCGGCGGTGGATGGTGCTGCCCGCTCTGGCGATGGCGGCGTCGCTGATCGGATGCAGCAGCAGTCCGTCCTTGGACGACGCGTTCGAGGAGGCGCTGATGCTCTCTCCCGAGCCGCTGCCGCCTTACCGCAAGCTGGTCGCCGCCGCGCTCAAGGGTTTCAAGGAGCAAGGAGAGCTGACCAATCTGGAGATTTCCGAGCCGCGCTGGGCCGAACGTCTCGGCGGCCCGGCCTGGCTCGTCTGCGTGAAATTCAACCCAAGCACCAATTCCTACTACTACGCATTCTATATCAAGCAGGAGAAGGTTATCGAGACCCGCTTCGCGGTCGGCACGGATCGTTGTGGCCAGCGGACCTTCGCGCCGTTCGACCTCGCGAGCGCGAACTAATACTACCGAGCTTTACCGGCTCCAACCCCTACGAACCGTCATACGCGGGCTTGACCCACGGCTGTCCGGTTCATGTATTTCCCCAGTTGAGGTCCAATTGACGGGAGTCGATTTGCGGGGGGATTGGATCTGACGCAAGCGGGTGGCGTCTTTTCGGTGCATGAGATTGGCGCGCACGAGTCGAACGAGTTCGAG
>DASUPI010000062.1:0-11350 GCA_036281135.1 Rhodoplanes sp.
CGTCGGAGCCGTTGCGATAGAGGAACTCGTTGACCTTGGCGACGATGTCGTTCTCGCGTATGCCCGGCCGCAGCTCCTCATTGATGAGGTGGTAGGCGCCGTCGACCATGGCGGCGGCGCGATTCAGCAAGGCGATCTCATCCACGTTCTTGATCTCGCGCGCCTCGAGCATCACCTGCTGGCCGTCGACGATCTTGAGGCCGGCTTTCTGCAGCTCGAACATCATCGGCGGCTCGATGATGTCGACGCCGACCGGCATGTCGCCGACCCCCGCTTCGCGGATCAGCGCCGCGATCTCGTTGGCATGGCGCGCCATCAGGCCGAACGAAGGAGACACCGTGCCGCGCAGTCCGAGCAGGCCCGCCTTGCAGTTTTCCGGCTTGAGCCACGGGCAGTAGAGCCGGTGGTGCACCGCGGCCGAACCGAAGTCCCACAAGATCGGATCGCCGGTGCGCGTCAGCAGCGCCCACCGGCAGATCTTGTCTCGCTCCCACTCGCCGATCTTGGTCGAGGTCAGGTAGCGGATGTTGTTGACGTCCATCACGAGGAGCGCGCCGAGCTCGGAATTGTTCAGCGCCTGGCGCGCGCGGGACAGGCGGTAGCGATGCATGCGCCGGTAGTCGACGCGCTCCTCGAAATCGACGCCGGTGATGCCGAGCGCGGGCAGCGCACGCCCCCAGTTGTAGCGGGGGTTGATGTCTTCGGCGCGGATCTCTTGCGTATATTGATCCATGGCAGACTCCTTGGGGACGGTTTTAGTGCGCCGGCGGTCGGCGGAGCTCTCAAACTATAGAGCCAAACGTTTTCGATGTAACATTGATCTTTCGGTCGCGTCGGCCCAAGATGTCGCGCCTCGAATTCGCGGAGCGCAAGGCAGGGCATGCCGTCTCAATTGCCGGTTTCTCGATCTGATTGCGTAATCGCGGGGAGGTCCGATCGACAAAAATTTCACATAGTGGGACGAAACGCTCATGTCGCTTGCAGAACGCGTCGACACGCCGTCAGCGCCGCGCCACGCTCATCCGCCCGCGCCCGATGCGATACCGCGTCAGTACAACTTTGCGGCTGACATAATTCAGCGCAATCTGGCCGCCGGGCGCGCCGGCAAGCCGGCCTTCCTCGATCCGCGCGGCGCTTGGACCTATGCCGATCTTGCCGATCGCGTGGAGCGTTTCGGCCATGTGCTGCGCAAGCTCGACATCAGGCGCGAGGAGCGCATCCTCATCTGCCTGCTCGACAGCATCGACTGGCCGACCGCGTTTCTCGGCGCGATCAAGGCCGGCGTGATCGCCGTGCCGGTGAACACCCTGCTGACGGAGGACGACTACCGCCATTTGCTCGCCGACAGCCGCGCGCGGTTGCTCGTCGTGTCGGAGGCGCTCTATCCGAAATTCGCGAATGTCATCGCGGCATGTCCGGACCTCGCGCATGTGATCGTGTCCGGCGAGAATGCACACGGGCATCATCGCTTCGAGGATTTGCTGCAGGAGGCGAGCGGCCCGGCGACGACCGCGGAGACGACGCGCGACGACATCTGCTTCTGGCTCTACACGTCGGGCTCGACCGGCAAGCCGAAGGGGGCGGCGCACGCGCACGCCAATCTGCCGCTGACCAACGCGCTCTACGCGGCGCCGCTCCTGCGGCTGACAGAGAACGACCTGTGCTTCTCGGTCGCGAAACTGTTCTTTGCCTATGGGCTCGGCAACGCCCTCACCTTCCCGATGTCGGCCGGCGCGACCACCATCCTGATGCCGGAGCGCCCGACCCCCGACTCGGTTGCGGCGGTGCTGCGGAAGCATCCGGTGACGGTGTTCTTCGGCGTGCCGACCTTCTATGCGGCTTATCTTGCAAGCCCGGTCGCTCTGCGGCGCGACGAGGTGAAGCTGCGCTGCGCCGTCTCGGCGGGCGAGCCGCTGCCGAGCGATATCGGACGGCGCTGGAGCGAGCGCTACGGCGTCGACATTCTCGACGGCCTGGGCTCCACCGAGATGCTGCACATCTACCTGTCCAACCGCGCGGGCGAGGTAAGATACGGCACAACAGGCAAGCCGGTGCCCGGCTATGAGATAAAACTCGTCGGTGACGACGGCATGCCGGTCAAGAAAGGTGAGATGGGCGAGTTGCACGTCAAGGGGCCGACCGGCGCGCTCATGTACTGGAATAATCGCGACCAGTCGCGTGCGACCTTTCTCGGCGAGTGGACGCGCTCGGGCGACAAGTATGTCGAGGACCCGGACGGCTATTTCGTCTACTGCGGCCGCCGCGACGACATGCTGAAAGTGGGCGGCATCTATGTCTCGCCCTTCGAGGTCGAGGGCGCGCTGCTCACGCATCCCAACGTCCTGGAAGCGGCCGTGGTCGCCTGGCGCGACGAGGATCTCCTGACCAAACCGAAAGCGTTTGTCGTGCTGAAAGATCCGAGCCGCGCCTCGGCGGACTTCGCGCAGGCGCTGCAGGAATACTGCAAGCAGCGCCTCGCACCCTATAAGTATCCGCGCTGGCTCGAATTCCGCGCCGATCTGCCGAAGACGGCGACCGGCAAGATCCAGCGTTTCAAGCTGCGAGCGGAAAGCCGCTGAGTAGCCTTCACCTCTCCTGCCGCGGGAGAGGTGAAACATTGCCGGAGCGGACGCGGCGAGGACGGCAAAGACGCGATCGGCGCATCGCGATCAATTCCGCTTGAAAGCAGGCCCGAGCGAAACCCCGGTTCATCACGCCCGTACAGAAGATCGTCATGTTCGCCGCGGCCCGATCACCGGTCGCGCGAGCGCGCCTGATTTGGCAGAGCGCCGGAACGCGGCTGTCGCGCTCGCGTTGGCATGGCATATCCGAACACGGGACTGTTGCGATGAGAACCGGCCTTGCAAAACTGAATGCGTTCGCGGCTGGCTTGCTTGCCCTTCTTGCGCTTGCCTGGCCCGGCGATGTGCGGACGCAGCCTGGCGCGTCGACGGCGGGCCTCGAAGTCCCGCAGTGGAGCGTGTTGTCCGATCGCTTCGGGACGAAGGTGGACTACCCCGAAAACATATTCTCGATCGATGCAGGCTCGGCGCCACGCGGGACCGGGCGCACGCTGCGTTCGCCCGATGATCGCGCCTGGCTCATGGTGTATGTCGAAGGCAATGACGAGCGTCACACGCCGGCGAGTTTCGTGCGGGCCTTCTTCACCGCGCCACGCGAGAGCCTTGATTACAATCGTGTGACCGACCGCTTTTTCGCGATCTCCGGCGTGAAGGACGAGCAGATCTATTACAGCCGCTGCAATTTCCCGGTCGGCGTCAAGGGTCCGCTGCACTGCATTTATCTCGCCTATCCGAAAGACGAAGAGCGGCAGTGGGATGGGATTGTGACGCGGATCAGCCGCTCACTGCGGCCAAGCGGCTAAGCCGATCGCCTCTGTAAAAAGAGGCGCAGGCGCGACGCGGGCCCGCGAGCCGTCCCGCGTCCTCCGCTCTCGAGGCCGGTCGGCACGTTCTGGTTCTCGCTTTCCAGCGTCATGCCGGCGGCGAGCGCCATGGTCTCCATCAACGCCGCGAAATCTTTGGCGAGATAGGCCTGCGGGTCCTTCTGCAGCGTCGCGGCGCCGAAATGCGTCTGCAGCACTTCGCGCGTCGCGGCCGTGACCGGCATCGGCACGTCCATCTCGCGGCCGAGTTCGAGCCCGAGATCGAGATCCTTGCGCAAGAGTTCGGGCGTGAACGTGGTGGTCCAGTCAAGATTGACGAGCGCGGGCGATTTGTAGTCGGTGAACATCGAGCCCATGACGCTGTTGTTGAGAAACGCCAGGAAGGCGTGGCGCGGCACGCCCATCTTGTTCACCAGCAGCATGACTTCGATCAGATTCTCGATAGTCACGCCGAGCATGACATTGTGCGCGATCTTGCACACGCGCGCGAGTTCGCCATCGCCGACATAAGAAATTCCGCGCGGCGCGAACGCCGTGGCCATGTCCTCGATCTTGCGGAACGCCGGCTCGGGACCGGAGGCGACCGCGGAGAGCTTGCCGGCCTTGATCACCTTCGCATTGCCGCTGACCGGGCAGACGACGAAATCGGCTCCGAGTTCATTGACGCGCTTGCGCAGCGCGGCCGACTGTTCGACGGAAATGGTCGAGCAGTCGAAGAGCACGGCGGGCACGCGCCCTTTCACGGTGAGTGCGCCGTCCTTGCCGAAATAGACCTGCTCGAGATCCTTGCCGGTCGAAACCATGGAGAAGAGCACGTCGACGCCCGCGAGGTCGGCCGCCTTGTCGACGACCTTGCCGCCGAGCTTGCCGAGCGGCTCGGCCTTCTCCCGCGTGCGATTCCAGATCGAGACGTCGTAATCGGCCTTGAGCAGGCGCTCGGCCATCGGATAGCCCATGCGACCCATGCCGATCCAGCCGACCTTTTGCGTGTTCTTCGCCATCGTCTTCGTCCTCCTCGCGCCGCCTGTTTTTCTATTTCGCTCGACCGGCCAAATCAGGACGGCTGCGGTATCATAGCCGTCCGCGGGCGGCAACGATCCCGCGCGCGTCCGGCCTGATCAGGCTGCTCTTCCGGGGAAACGCGCGGCGAGGCGAACGGATCGCCGGCGCGCGCGGGATCAGTCGGCCGCGGCTCGCATCTGCTTGTCGCGCCGGCGCTGCACCGACGAGGGTATCCGCATCGCCTCGCGGTATTTGGCGACGGTGCGCCGGGCGATATCGACGCCGGCCGCATGCAATTTCTCGACGATGGTGTCGTCGGACAGGACGCCGCTTGCGGTCTCCGCACCGATCAGCTGCTTGATGCGATGACGCACCGCCTCGGCGGAGTGGGCTTCGCCGCCATTCGCGGCGGCAATCGCCGAGGTGAAGAAGAATTTGAGCTCGAAGGTCCCGCGCGGCGTCGCCATCGCCTTGTTGGCGGTGACGCGGGACACCGTCGATTCATGCATGCCGATCGCCTCGGCTATGGTCTTGAGATTGAGCGGACGCAGATGCTCGACGCCGTCGCTAAGGAACGCCTCCTGCTGGCGGACGATCTCGGTCGCGACCTTGAGGATCGTCTTCGCCCGCTGGTCAAGCGCGCGCACGAGCCAGGCCGCGTTCTGCAGGCAGTCGCCGAGATAGGTCTTGTCGGCCTCTTTCTTGGTGCTGCTCGCGACGCGCGCGTAATAGGCTTGATTTACCAGCACCTTCGGCAGCATGTCCGAGTTGAGCTCGACGAGCCAGCTGCCGTGCGGACCCGGCCGCACGAACACGTCGGGAACGACGGGTTGCACCACGGTTGAACCGAATTTGATGCCCGGTTTGGGGTCGAGCCGGCGGATCTCTCCAATCATGTCGACGAGGTCTTCGTCGCCGACGCCGCAGCAGCGGCGCAGGGCCACGAAGTCGCGCTTGGCGAGCCGATCAAGGCGAGCGATCAGCGCCTGCATGGCGGGATCGAACCGGTCGCGCTCCCTGAGCTGGATCGCGAGGCATTCAGCGAGGTTGCGCGCGCATACGCCCGGCGGACTGAAGGTCTGCAATAGCGCGAGGACGGCTTCCACTTTCGCGGCCGGCGCGCCCAGCTTGTCGGCAACTTCGGCGGGATCGCCGACGAGGTAGCCCGCCTCGTTGACGAGATCGAGCAGGTAATGGCCGATCAAACGCTCCGCCGGATCGCTTGTCGCGAGCGTCAGCTGCTCGGCAAGGTGGTCGGCGAGCGTCGGTTCGGAGGCGACGAAAGCTTCCAGGTTGTAGTCGTCGTCGCGTCCGCTCGGGCCCACACCGGACCAGTCGGAATAGGTTTGCGGCTGCGCCTCGGCGCGAGGAACGGTCGCGGCCGGCTCATCGGGAAAGACATTTTCGAGGTCGGTGTCGAGATTTTTCTCGAGCGCAGCGCGGCTTGTCTCGAATTCGTCGGAGAGCCACTCGGCGTCCCCCGCCGGCTCGTCGACCTCAGGGGTCTCCGCGGGCGCGCGCTCGCCGTTCGCCGGCTCCTCGCCGGTGTCGCGTTCGAGAAGCGGATTGCGCTCGATCTCGGTTTCGACATAGGCCGTCAGGTCGAGGTGGGACAGCTGCAGCAGCTTGATCGCCTGCAGGAGCTGCGGCGTCATCACCAGCGATTGGGTCTGTCGAAGCTGCAGTCTTTGCGAAAGCGCCATCGCTCACCGGAAGTTGGTCCGGTTCTTGCTTATCCGGTCTGTGCCGGTCTGTACATCCAACTTTTTGCGAGTTGACTGCGAGCGATGATCGAAAGTTGGGCGCGGCGCTTGCCTATTAACGAGGCAGGCAGGCCGGACGCTTCCTACATGCGGAAGCCTTCGCCGAGATAGAGCCGGCGGACCTCGGGATTATTGACGATGTCGTCGGTCTGGCCCTCCATGAGGACCTCACCAGAATAGATAATGTAGGCGCGGTCGGTGAGCCCGAGCGTTTCACGCACATTGTGGTCAGTGATGAGGACGCCGATTCCCCGCTCGGTGAGATGGCGCACCAGCGCCTGGATGTCTCCCACGGCGATCGGATCGATGCCGGCGAACGGTTCGTCCAGCAGCATATAGCTCGGCCGCGTGGCGAGGGCGCGGGCGATCTCGAGCCGCCGCCGCTCGCCGCCGGACAGCGCGATGGATGGGGTCTTGCGCAGCCGCGCGATGTTGAACTCCTCCAGCAGGGCGTTCAGATCGGCCTCGCGCCGCTTCTTGTCCGGCTCGACGACTTCGAGCACCGCCCGAATATTGTCCTCCACGTTCAGGCCGCGGAAAATCGACGGTTCCTGCGGCAGATAGCCGATTCCGAGTCGCGCCCGCTGGTACATCGGGAGCGTCGTCACATCGTGTCCGTCGAGCTCGATGCGTCCGCGGTCGGCGCTGATGAGTCCGGTGATCATGTAGAATACGGTGGTCTTGCCGGCCCCGTTCGGCCCGAGCAGGCCGACGGCTTCGCCGCGCCGCAGATAGAGGCTCACCCCTTTCACGACCTTGCGGCTGCCGAAGCTCTTTTCCACATTGTGGATCGCGAGATAGCCTCTCTGGACGGCGGCTTGCCTGACGGCGGCATCGGAGCGGCCGGGATCGGTCCGCCGGGGTTTCGCCTGCTGCTGCGGCGTTCGATTGCGGCTGACCGTGTCCGGATTGCCGCGCGCCGCGCCGACGGAGCCCGCGGGCTTGCGGGAAATGTCCGCCGGCCACGCCGTTTGGCGCGGTGCCTTTGTCGGGCGACGGAACCAAGCGAAAATGTCGAACACCCCTGCCTCAACGCCGGGCGCCGGACCGGACGAGCGACCGCGGCTTGCCATCACCATTCCATTGAAGTCCGACGCGGCTTTGACATTACAGCCCCGACGGCCCGGAAGGCTTGGGCTTAGCGGCATCCCTCGCCCCCCCGATCTCGAGGCCGCTTCCGCCCGGCTGAAGCAGCGCCTGCACCCGGCACTGGCTCGATTTCTCGCATTCGACCCGGGAAACGCTGGTCGTCAAGTCGACGCTCAAGCGGTCGCCTTTGACGACGTTCTGCCCCTGCGAGATCAAGACATTGCCGACGAGCGTGATCACGTTCGACTTCATGTCGAAGAAGCCTTTGTCGGCGGTCGCCTTTTGATCCTTCTGGGTGACGACCACGTCGCCATTCACTTCGATGCGCCGAATGTTTTGCTGGCCGGCGCCGTCCTTCGACGTCGCGGTCTTGGCGTCCGTATTGTAGAAGACGGCCATGGTCTTGCAGGTGAGCACCGTGTCGCCCTGCACCAGCTGGACGTTGCCGGAGAAGGTCGCGACCTTGTCCTTGTCGCGGACCTCGAGCGAGGCCGCGTCGATCTTGATCGGCTGGTTGCGGTTTTGCGAGAAGCCCTGCAGCGCGTTGGGAGGGCCACTGGCGGACTGCGGCTGTGCGCCGGCTACGCCGGAAGCGACGAGCACGGCCGTGACGGCGAGCGCAAACATCCATGGGAACGGTGCGGCCAAGGCGAACCTCATTTGGCGTTCGTCGCGGACGGGCCCAGCTTCGGCACATCCAATACCAGAATTGTTTCCACACCCTGACTGAACAGCACCACGGCCCCGTTTTCGGACACTTCGAGGCGATTGGCCCCGAGCGTCCCATTGGGGAACCTGGTCTCGACCCGGTGCTCCGAGAGGATCGTACCTTTCTTGATGTCGATCGCCGCTTCGTGCAGCCGCGCCTCATACCCGGTCGTCGACTGCACCAGAATGTTGTCGACAAGGCGGAGCAGATCGGACTTGATGTTGTAAACTCCGGTGGCCGCGTTGATCTCGACGATTCCTTGATCCTTGGTCTGAAGCTGAGCCCTGAGATCCGTCAGCTCGAGCACGCCGGGATTGGCGAGATCCTGTGAGGCGACCCGCGCCGTCAGCTCGTAGGGAAGCGAATCGCTGGTGAAGCCGGTCAGCCGCGGCAGCTCCATCGCGATCTTGGTTCCGCTGACGACGAGCTTGCCCTGGTCGAGCGAGACATTGGCCGGCGCCTTGAACGGGTTGAAATAGGCAGCGCCGACGATCAGGCTGAGGGCGGCGAAAATTCCGACCGGAATGCCGATCCGCAGGAAGCGAATCAGCCGGCTGTGCCGGGCGGCGCGCCGAAACATGCGTTCGCCGCGAGTCCGGCTTGTCGCGTGGAAAGCGCGGGTCTCCTGTCGCTCAATGGCAGGCACGGCGACGAGACGGTTCATCCCCAGCTCTCGTTGCGGATCGTCCCCGGCCGACCCTACAATCCACGCGTCCAAAATCGCCCGCGAATATGGCCGTCCCGCGGCGGGTTATGGCCGCGCCCTACGAATGGGCGAAAATGTCCTCGCCCGCCCAGCCGGCAAGGTCGAGCTCGGCGCGTACCGGCAGAAAGCCGAAGCAGGCGGCCGCCAGATGCTCGCGGCCTTCCCGCGCGAGCATTTCGTCAAGCCGCGCCTTCAGGGCGTGTAAATGGAGGACGTCGGAGGCGGCGTAGGCGATCTGGGCGTCGGTGAGCTTCTCGGCGCCCCAGTCGGAGAGCTGCTGTTGCTTGGACACCTCGACGCCCAGGACCTCGCGCACCAGATCCTTGAGCCCGTGCTTGTCGGTATAGGTGCGGGTCAGCCGAGAGGCGATCTTCGTGCAATAGGCCGGCATCGCCCAGACCCCAAAGGTCCGAAACAGAGCGGCCAGGTCGAAACGGGCAAAGTGAAATATTTTCAGACGGTTATTATCCGCCAGCAGCGCCTTCAGATGGGGAGCGTCGGTCGCGCCGCGGGGAATCTGGACGACGTCGGCGCTGCCGTCGCCGGGCGAGAGCTGGACCACGCACAGCCGATCGCGGGCGGGCAGGAGGCCCATCGTCTCCGTATCGATCGCGACCGCGCCCTGATAACGCGCCAGATCGGGAAGATCGCCGCGATGCAGGCGAATCGTCATCGCGCAAACCTCGTTGCCCCCGCGCCACGCCGGGCGGAGAACGGAAGCCGCGCATCAATCAACTGAAACGAAAGGATTTTCAGCCTCATTTTGGTCACTTGTGTAGCACACGGACGGGTTCGGTCAACGGCAGGGGATCGGACCGGTCGCACGAGACTGCGCGTGCGACCCGGAGGGGAAACTTGAAAACGGAGATCCGAGCTTTCGCGGGGGCTCTGCTCGGCCTCGCCGGTCTGACCGGCTGCGCAGCCGTGGTCCCGGAATACGCACAATCGGCGGACGAGCAGGCCGTCCACGCTCGGGCGGATCGATCGCCGATGTCCGGCCGGGCCGAAGTGAAGGGGACGTTGAGCTGCGACAGCGGCAAGATGATACGCTCGGCCCTTTATTGGCAGGGCCGGCGGACCGCGAGCGGTCAGCCCTTCGACCCCGAGGGGATGACGGCTGCCCATCGGACCCTTCCGTTCGGGACGAAGCTGACGGTCACCAATCCCCGCACTGGCAAGTCGGTGGACGTGGTGGTCAACGACCGCGGCCCCTTCACGCGTGGTCTGCACCTCGACCTCAGCCGCGGCGCGGCGCGGGCTATCGGCCTCACCGGCACCGGGGCGGTCTGCGTGTCGTGATCCTGCGGGACCGCCGCGGCATGTTATAAAGACGGCGCCGGAATTGATCGGCAGATCAGAGCCCGTCATGATTCGAAGTCAGGCGTTTGTTCGTCTCGCCGTTGCCGCAGCATTCGTGACGGGAGCGACAATCGGCGCGCTCACCTGTCCGACGCCGGTCCTCGCGCAGCCGGCAGGGCGGGAGGCGCCATTCGGCGACAGAGCCGGATCGCTCGCCGTCAACTACACGCGCATAAAGCCGCATATCGCGACCGCGGGCGTTCTCAAGAATGGCGCGGCCCAGGGGCTCAAGGCGCTTGGCTTCGCCACCATCGTCGATCTGCGTGGCCCCGACGAAGGGGCTGCGTTCGAAAAGACGATCGTCGAAGAGGCTGGCCTGCGCTACGTCAATATTCCGGTGACGAGCGGCGCTCCGACCGAAGCCCAGATCGCGGAGTTCGCCCGCATCGTCGAGGACGCGCGGAATGCCCCGCTTCTTGTTCATTGCGTGACGGCCAACCGGGTCGGCGCCATGTGGGCGCTCTATCGCGCGCAGAAAGGCATTCCGGTTTTGATCGCGCTAGAAGAAGGGCGCACGATCGGCCTTCAACCGGACCGCGAAGCCGAGTTGCGCAAACGGCTCGAACAGCCATCATCGGCGCGTTGATAAGACGCGAGCAAGCCGGGATTGCTTGCGGACCGCTTGCGGCTTGGTGACGAAGGACGAGCGGCTGGTGCCAGGAGAGGACTCGAATATATTGCGTAATTAACTGATTTTACTACTACTATTAAGATTCGTTTTTTCGGATGCCAACTGAAATACCAACGCGGGCTCCCTGCCCACCCCAGCGAACATTCTTTGATGTGCCCCGTTTCCGCCCCATTGACCCTCGGCAACATGCGCGAGCTCGGCGTGCGATCGCTCGCCGTGACCTGTACGCTGTGCCACATGAGGCGGTGCTGCCGGTCGACCAATGGAGCGACGCGGTCCCGGTGCGGGCGTTCGGGCCGCGCATGATCTGTACCTGCTGCGGGATCATCGGCGCAGACACACGGCCGAACTGGCGGGAGATGAAGGCGCAGGGGAAGTGACCGAGCTATGTGCAAATTTGGCGGGGCGCTGTGGCGCTCGGGCAACGCCGTCGCCATATCGGGTAGGGAGCTTCGGCCGCGCCCCCTCGCGAGCCGCCGACTGCGGATGTACCAGCGGCAACGGCCGCGAGCGGGGAGCAAAAAAGACCTGGGGAGGCGAGGACATGAACAGCCCGAACAAAATTTTATACGAGCATCTCAAGGACTATCCGACCTCCTCCGAGGGCTATAACGAAATCAGCAATCGGGCGGTGGCTGCTGCATTGTACTGCGAGCACATGCCGGAGATTTCCGAAGCAAGCCCT
>DASUPI010000063.1:0-2993 GCA_036281135.1 Rhodoplanes sp.
CCGTACGGGGAATTCATGGGCTATTCGCGGCCGCGCTTCTTCTGTCCTTGATCGATCGGCGTTGAGCACGACATCCGAACGGCCGGCTCGCTGAGCCGGCCGTTTACGTTGTGCCGTTGCGTTCCGCCGTCGCTCAATTCCGAGCAGTGCGCGTGCGCATATGCGCGAGCACGTCGGCCGATGGCCAGCAATCGAGTGTGAGCCCGTTCGCCTTCTGATACGCCCCGAGCGCCAGGCGCGTGCGCATGCCGGCCTTGCCGTCGATCTTGTCGCGATACAGCCCGAGCGCGGTCAAGCGCTGCTGCATCTCTTCCAGCTCTTTGCTGCGAAGCTGCACGACCTTGCCCCACGGCTTCTCGAAGGCCGAGCCGCCGGCGATGCGATCGCTCACATTGCCGACGAACAGCACATAAAGATCGGAAAAATTGTAGTCCTTGATGACGTAGTAGTTCTTCAGAATGAGAAATGCGGGCCCGTAAATGCCGGCGGGCATCAGGAGGGACGCTTTTTCGCCGAGCTCGGCCGCGTCGATTTTGCGGCTGCGCGCCGGCGCAAAGCCGCGCTGCAGCCATTCGCCGAGCGTCAGCGTGTAGTCGGGATTGGCGATCGTGCAGTCGAGACCGGCGGCCGCGCGTACCTCGTAAGCCCAGTGCTTGCCCGGCTGCCAGCCTTTGTCCGCCAGCTGCTTTGCCGCCGAGGCGAGTGCATCGGGCACCGAGCGCCAGATGTCGCGGCGACCGTCGCCGTCGAAGTCGACGCCTTGCTTGTAGAATTCGGAAGGGAGGAACTGGGTGAGGCCCATTGCGCCGCCCCAGGAGCTGCGCATGTCGGCAAGCGTGACATGCCCTTCTTCGAGCATTTTCAGCGCCATCAGAAACTCGTTGCGGAACAGATCCTTGCGCCGGCCGTAAAAGCCTTGCGTCGCGAGCACGCGGATCGCGCTGTGCGGAAGCTTGTAGCCGCCGAAGGCGGTCTCGCGCCCCCAGATCGCGAGCACGACATGCGGCGGCACGCCGAACTCGCGCTCGATGCGCAGCAGCGTGGCGCGGTGCTGGTCGAGCAGCTTGCGGCCCTGCGCCGCGAGGCTTGCGAGCGTGGCCTCGCGCAGGTAATCCGCCGGAGTCTGCACGAACTCGGCCTGACCGCGCGGCGGCGCGTCCGGCCGGCCCGGAATGACGAGGTCGGGCAGCGACAGGTCGGGCTCCAGCCCGCGGGTCGCGGCATCGAAGGTCGCACGCGAGACGCCGAGCTGTTCCGCCTCCGGCCAGAGCGAGCGCAGCCAGGCCTGGAAGGCGGCATCGGCGGCGGACGCGGACGACGCCGCGCCGAGCAGCGCCGTCACGGCAAGCGCGACGGCCGCGGCGGCGGACGCCCAGCGGCGGAGCGGATGGGGCATCAGTGCATGCTCCTGCGGCTCATGGTTCGGCGAAACGAATCCGAAACAAAAATAGACCGCTAAAAAAGGGCTTAAATGCGTTGCCGGCGACTGCGCGCCTATTCTGCGGAGGCTTTGCCGCGCCCTCGGCTGCGTTCACGTTCCGCCCCCCGAGACGAATCGGAAACGGAGCGTGTCCGGTAAACAAAACCTTGCGACCGTCGCCACCACTCCTGCTTGGTCGCTATCGTCGGCCATCGGTCGCTGTTTGACACACGGGACGCTCGTACTACATCTTGTGAATAAGTAATACCGAGGGCGTCATGACAACAACGGTTACAGTGAAGGGACAGGTGACGCTGCCCAAGGCGGTGCGCGAGGCCGTGGGCTTGAAGCCGGGCGACAAGGTCGACGTGCATGCGACGGCATCGGGGGGCGTTTATATCGAGAAGCCAGGCGCTGCGGCTGCGTACCGAGCGCGCCTGGAAGCCTTGGCCAAGCGCCGACTTGTTCGCGGCGCAATGACGACTGACGAGTTCATGGAGTTCAGCCGCGGCGAATCCGCTTCCTTTCGTCGGCGGAAGACGTGACTCTGGTCGACACGAACGTGTTGAACGTGTTGCTCGACATACTGGCGCGTGATCCTGTTTGGTTCGACTGGTCGATCGAAGCCCTGGTGAGGTTTGGCGCAGGGACCGCTGTTCATCAACGAAGTTGTGTATGCCGAGATGTCGGCCCGTCTGGAGACCCAAGCCCAAGTCGAAGAGGCGATCGAGGAATTGGGCGTTCTCCTAAATCGAATCCCCGTCAAGGGCCTGTTTCTTGCCGGGCAGACGTTCCGCCGCTATCGCCGGGCCGGCGGGGTGCGTACCGGCGTGCTGCCCGACTTTTTCGTCGGCGCGCATGCGCAGGTCATGGGCCTGCCGCTTCTGACGCGAGACTTACGACGCTACCGGACGTACTTCCCGAGCGTGCATCTGATCACGCCCGAAGCACATTGTTGAGCGGAGAAGCACATCGTTGAGCGGAGAAGCCATGTCGACGCACGCGATTGCGATCGTGCATGAAGAGGCCGGCGTCTACGGCATTGCCTTCGCGGATTTGCCGGGCTGCATCGCTGCGGGCGACAGCCTCGACGAGGTCTTGCAGCGCGGCGCGGCGGCGGCGGCGGCCTATATCGATAGCTTGATCGAGGATGGCGAGCCGATCCCGATGCTGCGCACGCTCGATCAACTCAAGGCGGATCCGTTGTTCCGCGACGACGCCGAGGACGGCATGATCGTCGCGCTGCCGCTCGACCGGCAAGGCCGTGCGCGTCAACATCTCCCTCGATGAAAACCTCGTCGCGGCCGTCGATCGGGCTGCCGAGCGTGCAGGCCTCAGCCGCTCGGCCTTCCTCGCTGCCGCCGCGAAGGCGAAGCTGGGGGGATGAGGCGAACGCAGTGTGGAGGAAGTAAAATGGGTTGAGCCGTCGCTTCGTAAGAGGGGCAAAAGTCGGGGCAGTCAGGCGGTGGCGCAGCGATGCCTGACAATTGTCGGCAAGTACGGGATTTCGGTGTGGTTGGGCACTGCCAGCCGTGAGCCGAGATATTCCCAGAATGTGATGCCGAGTTTTGCG
>DASUPI010000064.1:0-2319 GCA_036281135.1 Rhodoplanes sp.
CAGCAAGACCTGCGCAAAACTCGGCATCACATTCTGGGAATATCTCGGCTCACGGCTGGCAGTGCCCAACCACACCGAAATCCCGTACTTGCCGACAATTGTCAGGCATCGCTGCGCCACCGCCTGACTGCCCCGACTTTGCCCCTCTTACGCGCGTTCCGAGTAACAGCCGAAATTCTCTTCGAGAAGGATAAGGATCAAGGGAGGGATTCGGAAGTCGAGACCCGCATTGATCCGCCGACACGGCAACTCCGCCCGCCGGTCTCCCTGTCGCAGGCGAGACCTTTACTGCCTCCACGACCGAGGGGTCGCGCCTGAGCCTCACCGCAATGAGTGTCCGCACGATGACCGACAGCGTCAAATATCTGCTGCCCGAGGACCGCATTCCGCGCGCCTGGTACAATATCGCGGCCGACCTGCCCGCGCCGCCGCCCGCCGTGCTGCACCCGGGAACGGGACAGCCGATCGGCCCCGCCGACCTCGCCGCGATCTTTCCGATGCCGCTCATCCTGCAGGAGATGGCGAGCGAGCGCTGGGTCGAGATTCCGGAGCCGGTGCGCGACGTCTACAAGCTGTGGCGCCCGGCACCGCTGCACCGGGCGATCCGGCTCGAGCGGGCGCTCGATACGCCGGCGCGCATCTTCTACAAATATGAAGGCGTGAGCCCGGCCGGCAGCCACAAGCCCAACACAGCGGTCGCGCAAGCCTTCTACAATCGCCAATCGGGCATCACCAAGCTCGCGACGGAAACCGGGGCCGGGCAATGGGGCTCTTCGCTCGCCTTCGCCGGCGCGCTGTTCGGGCTCGAAGTCAAAGTCTACATGGTCAAGGTCAGCTATCAGCGGAAGCCGTATCGGCGCGCGCTGATGGAGACCTATGGCGCGACCTGCATTCCGAGCCCGAGCAAGGAGACCGAGTCCGGCCGCGCGATCCTCGCCGCGAACCCGGATTCGCCCGGCAGCCTCGGCATCGCCATCTCGGAGGCGGTCGAGGTCGCGGCCAAGAACGCCGACACCAATTACGCGCTCGGCAGCGTGCTCAACCACGTGCTGCTGCACCAGACGGTGATCGGGATCGAGACGATCGAGCAGATGGAGATGGCGGGCTGCTGGCCGGACGTGGTGATCGCCTGCGCCGGGGGCGGCTCGAACTTCGCCGGCATCGCCTTCCCGTTCCTCGGCAAGAAGCTGCGCGAGGGGACCGACGTTCGCGTGGTCGCGGTCGAGCCGGCCGCCTGCCCGACGCTCACGCGCGGCACTTACGCCTACGACTTCGGCGACACCGCGCATCTCACCCCGCTCGTCAAGATGCACACGCTCGGCTCGCAATTCGTGCCGCCCGGATTCCACGCCGGCGGCTTGCGCTATCACGGCATGGCGCCGCTCGTGAGCCATCTCAAGGAGCTCGGCCTCATCGAGGCCCGCGCCGTGCACCAGACGCCGTGCTTCGAGGCGGGCGTCGCCTTCGCCCGCGCCGAGGGCATCGTGCCGGCGCCGGAAGCAACCCATGCGGTGCGCGTCGCGATCGACGAGGCGCTCGCGGCCAAGGCGGAGGGGCGCGCGCGCACCATCCTGTTCAACCTGTCCGGCCACGGCCATTTCGACATGCAGGCCTATACCGACTATTTCGCCGGCAAGCTGGAAGACCGCGATTACGACGAAGCGGCCCTGCGCGACTCGCTCGCGGCCTTGCCGAAAGTCGCGGCGTGAGGAGCGCGGGATGCTTTGGGCATGTGGTTTCCCGGGGATGATCAATCATTCGTCCTCCCCCGCTGCGCGGGGGGAGGGGGACCGCGCGCAGGGCGGGGGAAGGGGTGCTCTTGATGGCGCGTGATCGAGCTCGGTGCCGCAAGGTCGTGGCTCGGATGAGGCGAGTTGACGCCCCCTCCACCATGCTGCGCATGGTCCCCCTCCCCCGTTTCATGTGGGATGAATCGCCAGTGTTGGGGACCTGCCATGGCGCGGATTCTGGTCGCCGAGGACGAGGAGACGCTGCGGAGCCTGGTCGTGCGCGCGCTCGGCCAGGTCGGACATGAAGTCGTCGCGGCGGCGGACGGCGCGGAGGCGCTCGACCTGCTCGCGCGCGACCAGGGCCGCTTCGATCTCCTGCTGACCGACATCCGCATGCCGCTGATGGACGGGATCGCGCTCGCGCTCGCCGCCGGGCGCGACTACCCCGATCTCGTGATCCTGCTGATGACCGCCTATGCCGATCAGCGCGAGCGCGCGAGCGGCCTCGAAGCGCGCATCCACGACGTGATCACCAAGCCCTTCACGCTCGCCGAGATCAAGGTCGCGGTAAACGAGGCGCTGGCGGCGC
>DASUPI010000065.1:0-7425 GCA_036281135.1 Rhodoplanes sp.
ATGAGGGCGGAGGCCGCGCCGATCAATCCGATCGCGACCAAGAGAACGAGCTGAATGCTCCCGCGCCGTTCGCCCGGGAGCGCATCCAAACCAGGTCCCTTGTCCAGCTCCTGCGTCGTCATCGGCCCTCGGTCTTGCCGCGCGCGGACGCCGCGAATCACTCTACACCCAAATTTCATCTACCAAGATGCGTGGCCCGCGTCTTGTACCAACGCGATCGTGGCCGGAGCCGGGCGGCATAAGCCCACCACCGCGCAACCGCGTCGCCATTGCGGAAACGGGAGTTCGTGGCCGATTTCGGATTACGCGCGCGGGTGGTGTCGATCGCGCCCTCCCCCCACCGGCCATTCGCGCTGGCAGCACGAGGCGCTGAGGGAGGCGACGCCGAGGAGGGGAGCTTGAGCGGGGGCGGGGCGGCCTACCCGGCATGTCGGCTGCCACGTGTTGCTTTAGCGCGGATGGGGTGAGAGGCCGCCGCGCTCGCAAGCGCAACGGACCTCTCACCTTCGCCCCGCCACGTCTCCCCGCGTAAACACCATCAGGTGGACATCCGAGGCCTCTTCGACGCCATACCTGCGTCGTATGGGAAAGATCGGAGCTCCGAATTGGCCATTATCGTCCGCGAACCGGGAGACGGCCGGCTCATGGCGGATAGTGCCGATTTATGGTTAACGCCCCGTAAATATCGGCCGCCATTCCAGCGCCATGAATCCGGCTTTAACTAAAGGGGGGCACAATCAGCTATTTCACGGGCTGCGTGCGATGCACCCATGCTAGGGGCATCGCAGCAGTCCAGGCGGCAGTTCTGCCGGGACGTTCATCTTTGAAGAGTCGGCGCAGCTCTAAGCCGACCGCGAATAAAGGATCGACAGTATGTTTGGCGACATGCCGCTTCCCGCGAAATTCTTCATCGCCTTCGTCATCGTTCTCGCATTGATCGGCGGCGTCGCCTGGCTGGTGCGCCGCTTCAGCACCGGCGGACTGAGCGCCTCCTCGGCGCGCGGCCGACAGGCCCGGCTGGGCGTGATCGAGGCCGCCGCGGTCGACAACCGGCGACGGCTCGTCCTCGTGCGGCGCGACAATGTGGAACATCTGATCATGCTCGGCGGCCCGACCGACCTCGTCGTCGAGGCGAATATCGTACGCGCCCAGGCGGCGGCGACCCGCGACGCGCCGGCGCAGCGTCCTGCGGAAGCGCCGAGTTGGCCGCAAGTCGACAACGGAGTATGGCCGACGACGCCCGAGCCCGCGTTCCGCGCCGGCCGCGGGCCGGACCGGCCTTCCTTCCCGCAGCCGGCCGCCGATGAGCTTCCGCTGCAGCCCCATTCCGAGCCCTCCCCGCGCGTGCAAGCCGCCGATCGGCTTTCGGGTTTCAGCCCCGATTTCGGACGCTCCGGCAGCCGTGCGGAGCCTCCGGTTCCCCGCACCATGACCGAATCGCCGAGGGTCCCCGCCGAGCCGAGGCGGCCGCTCGGCGCGCCGGCCCGGGCCTCGGAGGAGGCGCATGCCAGCGACCGTCACCTTGCCGCGATGGCGCAGCAGCTCGAAGCGGCCCTGCGCCGCCCGGGCGCGACCGCCCATGCGCGCGAAGGCGCAACGGCGGAGCCGCCGGCCATACGCCGACTCGGCGGCGAGCCGCGTTCGGCCGCGGAAGCCTCGCGTTCCTCGCTGATGGAACGGGTCATGCAGTCCCGAGCCGCGGCCGCTCCCGCGCGCGCAAAGCCTGTGGAAACGCCCCCGCCGCCGCAAGCCGATGCAGGCGAAAGCGCCGTTCCCGCTTCGGAGGGCGCTCCTGAGTCCGCTCCGCCCCCGCCGGCGAGCACCGCCGCGCCAGCCGAGCCACACGGGGAGGCGACCCAGCCGAACGACGCCCCGGCTGAGGCGAGCGAAGCCGCCGAGAGCAAATCGCAAAGCCTCGAGGACGAAATGGCTAGTCTCCTCGGTCGCGCGCCCGGAAAAGCGTGACGCGCTTTTTTGAGCGGGATTATACCAAGCTTCACCAGCTCCGACCCATACGAACCGTCATTGCCGGGCTTGACCCGGCAAATCCATCTATTTGAAATAGCAGTGCTTTTCAAAGATGGATACGCGGGTCAAGCCCGCGTATGACGAGTCGCAAATTGCGCCAGTCGGGATTATCTTGCCGCGCGAGGATCCGCACCGTACCAGTTCGGCCCGGGCGTTCCGCGCAGGCAGAACCAAACCAGCAGCAAGATGAGACCGATCACGGTCAGGACGATCAGCATCCACCAGCCGGTGCGATCGATGTCGTGGAGGCGACGAACGGATACGGCCAAGCCGGGCAAGAACAGCGCGAGCGAGGCGAGACTGTGCAAGGGCCGAGCGTCGAGATCGGGGAAGAACGCCGCGTCGAGAATGGCCGCGACGGCGCCGACCAGAATCGCAAACAAGGTCCAGTACCAATATTCCGATCGCGCCGCGCGCCCGGCGAAGGTCGCGTAGTTCTGGAATCCGGACGCAATCGCCTGCTGGAAATTCATGTCCCGCTCCCGCTCATAAGGCCGGGCAAATTAGCAAAACTTCACTGCAGGTATACAGCTCCTTTTTGCGATACGGCGTTTCGTCCGCCGTCGCACGTCGTTGAGCGCCCCGGAACTGGCTCATTCCGACATTGATTTTTAGCCTACGGCCTGAGAAGGACATTTGCGCGCGCCCATCGACGCCGCACGCTCATCGATGACGTGACGATATGGAGATGGATACGCAGTCCTGGCGAGCGCTGAGCGAAGCCGCCCTTCCGGTCATGCTCGGAACGATGGCCCTGACGGCGGCGCTGATCCTGCTCCTGTTCCCGCTGCTTCGCCGCTACGCCCTGGCGCGGCCCGATGCACGCTCCTCCCACACGATTCCGACCCCGCAAGGCGGCGGGATTGCGGTGATCGCAACGACCCTCGTCGCCCTCATCGGCGCAGCCTTCTGGATCGGCGGCAATGCGCTCGCGAGCAACCCTCACCTGCTCGCGGTGGTAGCGGCGGCGGTCGGGCTCGCCATCCTCGGCATGAGCGACGACATCCGCCCGATGGCGGCCGGACCGCGCCTGGCTGTTCAGGCGCTGGCCGTCGGGCTCGTCGTGGCCACCCTGCCGGCCGACCTGCAAGTCGTCCCGGCGCTTCCCTTCGTGGCCGAACGCGTGGCGCTTGCCGTCGGGCTCCTGTGGTTCGTGAACCTCGTCAATTTCATGGACGGGATCGACTGGATGTCGGTCGCCGAAGTCGTGCCGGTGACCGGCGGCCTTGCCATCATCACCGGGCTCGGCGCGCTGCCGCCGCTCGGCGGCCTCGCCGCGCTTGCGCTGTGCGGCGCGATGCTGGGCTTCGCCCCGTTCAACCGGCCGGTCGCCCGGCTGTTCCTCGGAGACGTGGGAACCCTGCCGATCGGTCTGCTGACGGGCTGGATGCTCGTGCTGCTCGCCGGCCGCGGGCACATCGCCGCCGCGCTCCTCCTGCCGCTCTACTATCTCGCCGATGCGACCATCACCCTCGCGCGGCGACTCGCCAAGGGCGAGCGGCTATGGGAAGCGCATCGCACGCACTTTTATCAACGCGCTCTCGCCAATGGATTCGATGTCGCCCAAGTGATCGGCCGGGTGTTTCTGACCAACATCGCCCTGGTCGCGCTCGCGGCGGCGACGGTCGCGGTTCCCGCCCCGGTCGTGGCAATGCTCGCCCTCGCAACTGGCGCAACGTCGGTGGCGATCGTGCTTGCGCGCTTCTCGCGTCCGCGCGGAAGCCGCGGGGCGCCGCATCGCGCCCGATGATGCCAGCGCCGAACAGACGATCCGGCCACCGCATATCCGGACCTCACTCGCGCTTGTAAATATCGTCGAGCCGCACGATGTCGTCGTCGCCGAGATAGCTGCCGGTCTGCACCTCGATCACTTCGAGCGGGATGCGGCCCGGATTGGCCAGCCGGTGCACCGAGCCGATCGGGATGAAGATCGACTCGTTCTCATGCACGATATGCGTTGCGTCCCCGATCGTGACCTCGGCGGTGCCGCGCACCACGATCCAATGCTCGGCGCGATGATAGTGCCGCTGCAGCGACAGCTTCGCCTTGGGCTTCACCACGATCCGCTTGACCTGGAAGCGGTCGCCCCGGTCGACCGCATCGTACTGGCCCCATGGCCGATAGCTGCAGCGATGCAAGACGGCCTCGCTGCGCCCCTGCTCCTTCAAAAGGCCGACAACGTTCTTGACGGATTCGGCGCGCGCGCGCGGCATCGCCAGCACCGCGTCCGATGTGGTCACGAGCACGAGGTCGGCGACGCCGAGCGCGACAGTGAGACGGCCCTCGGCATGAACGACGCAGTCGCGCGTATCGACCGTCATGACCGGGCCGGACACGACATTGCCCGCGACGTCGCGCTGACCCACGTCGAAAACCGCGTCCCAGCTGCCGATATCCGACCAGCGGAACCGGCCTTCGACCACCGCCGCGTGCTTGGTCTTCTCCATCACCGCATAGTCGATCGACTTCTGCGGCGCCGACGCAAACGCCTCGGCGTCCAGCCGCACGAAGCCGAGATCGATCTTGGAGCGCTCGACCGCGGCCGCGACCGCCTGCGCCATCTCGGGCTCAAAGCGCGCGAGTTCGCCCAGCAGCGCCTCGGCGCGGAACAGGAAGTTTCCCGAATTCCACAAGAACCCCGCCGCCACATAGTCGGCGGCCGTCGCGGCATCCGGCTTTTCGATGAAGGCGTCGACCACATGGCATCCGTCGAGCCCGACCGGCTCGCCGCGGCGGATGTAGCCGTAGCTCGTTTTGGGCGCCGAGGGCGGTATGCCGAAGGTGACGATGTAGCCGGCCGCGGCGGCCTCGCGTGCGGCAACGCAAGCGGCATGGAATACAGCCTCATCGAGAATGACGTGGTCGGCGGCAAGCGCAAGCACGATCGCCTCCGGATCGCGCCGGAGCGCAAGCTGGGCGCCGGCGGCGATGGCGGGAGCGGAATCGCGCCGCATCGGCTCGAGCACGATGGTCGCGTCGACGCCGATCTCCTCCGCCTGCGCCCGCGCGAAGAAACGGAAATCATTCGCCGTCATAACGATCGGCGGCGCGAACAGGTCGGGCGCGCTCACGCGCGCGAGCGCCTGCTGATAGGTCGAGCGTTCGCCCACCAGCGGCAGGAACTGCTTGGGCATCGCGTCGCGCGACACCGGCCATAGCCGCGTGCCTGCGCCGCCTGCCAGCAGCAGCGGGATGATCTTCGTTGCAGCCATGAGCGACCGTACACTTCCTGTTCGACGCTGCGCAACCTGGGGCTCGGCTCATGAGCCGCAAACGTCATTGCGGCTCGCGCAATCCGGTCTTCGCCGTTTCTGCGCCGGAAGCCTTGCTGCGCTCGGACGCAAGCTCCGAGCGCGACAGAATGCTGGTCGTCGAGTGCCCGGGCACGACGTCGACCAGCATCACTTCGCCGCCATTCGCCTCGACGACGTCGCGTCCGACCACCTGATCGAGGCGATAGTCGCTGCCCTTGACCAGCACGGTCGGGCGCAACCGTTTGATGAGCTCGATCGGCGTGTCCTCCTCGAACACGACCACGAGATCGACGGCTTCGAGCGCGGCGAGCACGTCGGCGCGCGCGTGGACGCTCTGGAGCGGACGCCCCTCGCCCTTGAGCCGCCGGATCGATCCGTCGCTGTTGAGCCCGACGATCAGCCGGTCGCAGGCGGCGCGCGCCTCGGTCAAGAGCTTGACATGGCCGGGATGGAGAATGTCGAAGCAGCCATTGGCGAAGCCGAGGCGCAATCCCTGCGCCCGCCATTCGCCCGCCCGCTCGTCGAGGATGGCGGCGTCGAACAGGATTTTTTCCTCGGAGGCGAGCGCGGCGGCGGGAAGAACGCGGGCGCGCAGTTCGAGCGCGGAGACGGTCGCCGTCCCGCGCTTGCCGACGACGACCGATGCGGCCGCGTTTGCCCCGCGCATCGCGGTCGCGAAGTCCGCGTCCATCGCAAGCAGGGTGGCGAGCACCGCGACGACGGTATCGCCCGCCCCCGAAACGTCGCGCACGCGCACCGGATAGGTGGGAACGTGCACCGGCTCTGAGTCTCCGACCTTCAGCAGCATGCCGTCCTCGCTCAGCGTGACGAGAACGGCCTCGCTTGCGACCATGCGCTGCAGCTCGGCTGCGGCCGTGTCGAGTTCGGCGAGGTCGCGCACGGGGCGATGCGTCGCCTCGCCGAGCTCCTTGCGATTGGGGGTGATCAGCGTCGCGCCCCGATAGATGGAGAAATCCAGCCCCTTGGGATCGACCACGACGACCTTGCCGAGCTTGCGCGCGCGCTCGATCGTCGTGCGGATCACGCGGGGCGTCAGCGTACCCTTGGCGTAGTCGGACAAGACGACCGCTTGCGCGCGCGGCAACGCCGCCTGCATGCGCTCGATCAGCGCGTCTTCGACCGCGGCGGAGACGGGCGTCGCCACTTCCCAATCGGCGCGCAGGAGATGGCTCGAATAGTGCTCCGACACGAAGCGCAGCTTGCGCACCGTCGGGCGGTGCGGATCGACGACGAGATTCGACTCGATCAGGCCGGCATGGCGGGCAAGAGCCGCGCGCAGGATTTGCCCCGCCTCGTCATCGCCGACCACTCCGAGAAAGACGCAGCGCGCGCCGAGACTCGCAACGTTGCAGGCGACATTGCCGGCGCCGCCGATCAGCTTTTCCTCGCGCTTGACCGCGAGCACGGGCACCGGCGCTTCCGGCGAGATGCGGGAGACCTCGCCATAAACGAAGTCGTCGAGCATCAGGTCGCCGATGCAGAGCACGGTCTGCTCGGGCACTCGGGCGAGAAAGGTCGCGAAATCGAACATCGGTCCTGCCTGGCGACGCGCGCCGCCGCCTCTCACCGATAGCGGTCAGGCCGGTCGAGGAAGCCGGTCACATAGCGCTCGACGGCGGTTTCGAGCGGCGTGAACGCGCGAGTGTAGCCCGCCTTGCGCAGTTTCTCGACCGAACCCTGGGTGAAATACTGGTACTGATCGCGGATGGCGGCCGGCATCTCGACATAGTCGATGGCGGGCTTGCGGCCGAGCGCGGAGAACATCGCCGTGATCATGTCGCGGAAGCTACGCGCCACTCCCGTGCCGACATTGAACAGGCCGGAGGTGCGGGAGGACTCGAAAAACCAGCATAGCACGGCGACCGCGTCGTCCACATAGATGAAATCGCGGCGCTGGTCGCCGTCGGCGATGCCTTGCCGGTGCGACTTGAACAGGCGCACTGTTTGGCCGTCGCGCGCATCCTGGAAGCGCTTGGCGATAAGGCTCATCATCTCGCCTTTGTGGTACTCGTTCGGCCCGAACACGTTGAAGAATTTGAGACCGACCCATTGCGGCGGCATCGGCTCGCCGCGGCGCGCACGCGAGACGACGGCGAGATCGAACAGATGCTTGCTCCAGCCG
>DASUPI010000066.1:0-3387 GCA_036281135.1 Rhodoplanes sp.
CAGGCTGCTGGGGCGAGAGACGGCCGTACCACCAAATTACGCAAACGAGACTCGCGCGCGGCCAACGTGTCAAATGCCGCAAAATTCGTCTCTGCACAAAATGCTGCGCAAGAGTGGCGTCGCAAAAGTCGCGGAATTCCCTCGTCTAATTGTTCATCTGATTCTCCGCACACCTTCGAACATGGCCATCAGCCGGCCTTCGACAGGTCCCCAGAATGCCTCCTGCTTGGCGTTCTGATACGGGCTGTACGGCAGCGTGGTCTGATGAAGGATGCCGAGACGGGTCAGTCCTTGGGTGATCTCGGCGGCTGTCATGGCGGCGCCGTTGTCGCTTAGCGCTGAGCGCGGCAGCCCACGCTTCTGGAAGGCTTGGCTCAGGCCGTGGGCGATGATCTCGGCGGTCTCGGCCAGATACCACTGCAGATGACAGGCGAGGCGTGACCGATCATCGAGCACGCCGAACAGGATCGGCGTCACCCACTCGCCGCGCCCGGTGAGCACCTTCTTCGATCCATGATGACAGTCCCAATGCCACAAGCCGCCAACGTACTCGGCCTCGTAGCCGCGGATCTCGCGATCGGCGAGCTTGTCCTCGGCGCGATCGGCGCCGTCGGTCTGGCGTGATGTGACGCGCCGCCGCTTGTCGAGGCCATTGGCCTTCATGAACCGGCGCAGCGTCGGATAGGACGGCACCGGCTTCAGCTCGGGCTGGTCTCGGCGAGTGCGACGAGGTTGTCGTGATGGAGCTGGACGCTCCAGCTTTTGTGCGCGGCGTACTGCGCGAGCACGGCTTGCCGTGCGGCGTCACTGATCGCGTGCTGCCGTCCGGCATTGGCGCGGACCTTGCGGCGGAGCACGCCGACCGGATCGGTCCGCTCCTTCAGGGCGCGGTAATACCAGTGCTCGATGGTGGAGAAGCCGAAGCGGACGGGCTCGCCGGTGGTGGGATGCTGCCATGTGTGCCCGGCCAGCCCCTCGATCGCGGCCTTCAGCTCGCCTTTGGCGGGCGGCGCCGCCAACAGCTGTCCGATGACGGAGAAGCGCAGGTGCGCCCACCGCTCGTGAACTCGGGGACCTCGTGTCTGTTGTGTCATGCCGGCGCTCCTCTTGTTGAGAGCAGCAACCGTAAAAGCAGCACCGGATGGCTCGCGACGAGCGTCCTCTGCGGATCTGGCAAAGCCGTTATCGAGCGTGCACGCGGCCTCCAGTGATGGGGCCCATGAAGCGCAGCAGCGCGACGAGCCGATCGGCGTCGTCACCCGCGAAGCGCTCGATGAGCGCGGCCGGCAGCTGGCCCGGATCGACCGGCGGCATGAACGCGGCGCGAGCGACCTTCCAGAATGGTGTCGCGGTGAAGCTGTCACGCCACCATGTGCGCCACCGCTCGACGGTGCGGCGATCGACGCCGATCACCTCGGTCAGCTCCCGCATGCGCAGCGCCGTTGCGCCGTGCCGCAGGATCGCGATCAACACCACGATCGCGGCAATGTAGACCTTGGGGCCGAGGAAGCGCAGCGACGGCGGCGTCGCCCGCGACCGGCAGCCATCGACCGCGCAGCAGAAGCTGAAGCGCCGGTCGTGCTCACGCCCGAGGCGGCAGGGTCGGCCACGCGGCTTGCGCCAATAGTGAGCAGAATGAACAACGCCGCTGCATCGCTTGCACCCGGCACCCCGAGCGGTGTCGGCGAGGTCGCGATCACAGGCGAGCAGCAGCTGGTGGAATGTGGCGTCGGTCAACAGGTCTCGGTACAAGCGATGCGTCCTTCTCGGCTCGAAGGTGCTGACCACAATGGCCAAGCCCGGACGCAATGATCCCTGCCCGTGCGGCAGCGGCAACAAGTATAAGAAGTGCTGCTTGGCGAAGGACGAGGCCGCGTCCTTGGCGCAGCTCGGCCCGAGCCGGAAACCGATAACGATGATCCGGTCATCGGAGGAGAACCAGTTGCGGTTGGCGGAGCGGAGGATCTGTGGACGGTAGGTCCAGGAACCGCCGCGAACGATTCCGCGAAAACGCGCGAGCAGCTGACCGAGGACGCGGCTCGGCGCGCCGTCCCGCATCTGCCGGGAATCCACGAGCTGAAAACGGCCATCGCCGCACGGCGCGGCATGTCCGAAGACAATCTGCAGCGCTACGACGAGTTGATGGATGCATCCGATGCCGTCGTCGATCTCGTCCGCTCGGCCAAGCTCGACGCCGCAGAGGTCGCGGCCCGCGATCTCCTGGCTCGCTTCCCCGACCAGCCCGACGGCTGGGACCGCCTCGGCATGGTCTATGAGGCTCGCGGTGAAAACCAGAAGGCGGCCGAAAGCTACCGCAAGGTGATCGAGTTCATTCGGCAGCACCCAGACGCCCACCCACCAGGCTTCGAGGACCCGTTCGTTACGCTTGTTGATCGGCTCGACCCGCCCCCGGCCAGATCGTGATCGTCGCGGCTCCGCTCGCGCTACGCCAGGGCGCAGACCACCCCACCCTTGCTACCGGTGACCGAACCGGCCCACTTCCGCCCTGAGATTGCGCGCCCGTGCTTACGACTTCGCTCCGGTGTGTGCGCCATCTTGAAGGATTGGACCGATCTCCTGCGCGGCTTGCCTCCGCGATGTCTTGACGGCATGGGCAGAGGGCCCCACACCTTTGCGTGACTACATCGGACATGAAACTGAACCCTCAGGATCTGGAAAAAGTCGCTTACCTCACGCTGGAACATTACAACCAGCATGCGGAAGAATTCTGGCGTGGGACGCGCGATCACGACGTCAGCCAGAATATCGCGGCGCTATTGCAAAACATCCAGAATGAACCGCCTTTCAAAATCCTCGATTTTGGCTGCGGGCCCGGACGCGATCTCAAGGTGTGTGCCGAACTCGGTCACATCGCCATTGGTTTGGAAGGCGCCGCGCGGTTGGCCGTAATGGCGCGCGCCAACAGCGGCTGCGAAGTATGGCAGCAGGATTTCCTCAAGCTCGATCTGCCGGATAACCATTTCGATGGCGTGTTCGCCAACGCCGCGCTATTTCATGTACCCAGCCAGGAGCTGCCGCGCGTCTTGCTGGAACTGAAAGCAAGTCTGAAACCAGGTGGTGTTCTCTTCAGTTCGAATCCGCGCGGCCATAACGAGGAAGGCTGGAGCCAGGGGCGCTACGGCGCGTATCATGATCTTGACGCTTGGCGCCGCTATATGTCGGTCGCAGGGTTCGTTGAGCTTAGCCACTATTACCGCCCTACGGGCGTGCCACGCGAACGGCAGCCCTGGCTGGCGAGCGTCTGGCGCCGGTTGACATCCTGAAAGATCATGGCTCACTGACTGCTCGGCCTGCCGCCTTTGAGTCGGGCGACCGGCCGTGAACTACCCGACGGACGTCCTCCATCCCAGAGCTCAGGCGTTCCCG
>DASUPI010000067.1:0-4962 GCA_036281135.1 Rhodoplanes sp.
CGCTCGATCGCCCGTCCGATCGCGTCCGCGGGCTCGAGGCCGGCGCCGATGATTTCCTGATCAAGCCGATCCCCGACGCTGTCCTTATGGCGCGCGTGCGCTCGCTCGTGCGCCTCAGGATGCTGACCGACGAGTTGCGCATGCGCGCTCTCACGTCGAAGGAGATCGGGATCGAGAACCCCGCGGCCGAGGCGACCGCCGACACCGGCCGTAACGGCCGAATCCTTTTGATCGACGATTGCAGGGCGTCACGCGAGCACATGGCCGCACTGCTCGCCTGCGAACACATGGTCGACATCGAGCCCGAGCCGAGCGAAGCCCTGTTTCATGCCGCGCAAGCGGACTACGACCTGATCGTCACGTCCCTTGCGCTCGATGCCCATGACGGGCTCAGGCTCTGCACGCAGCTTCGCTCGCTCGAGCGTACGCGGACGGTCCCGATCCTGGCGCTCGCCGAGGCCGTAGAAAGTCCGCTGCGGTTCGCCCGCGCGCTCGAGATCGGCGTCAACGACTTCGTCGTGCGCCCGGTCGACGATGCGGAGCTGATGGCGCGCGCGCGCATGCAGGTTCGCAAGCGGCGTTACGCCGAGCGGCTGCGTGACAATGCGCAGCATTCGACCGAAGAAGCGATCACCGATCCGCTGACGACGCTGCATAACCGGCGCTACATGGAACGCCACCTCGCCACGCTGGTCGATCAGGCGGCCGCCCGCGGCAAGCCGCTGGCGATGTTAGTGCTCGACATCGACTTCTTCAAGGCGATCAACGAGAGTTACGGCCGCGCCGCCGGCGACGATGTCCTGCGCGAATTCGCGGGCCGCCTGCGTGGTTCGATCCGCGGCATCGATCTCGCCTGTCGGTCCGGCGGCGAGGAGTTCGTCGTGGTCATGCCCGACACCAACAGGGCGGTGGCCGCCAAATTGGCCGAAAGTCTACGCCGACGCATCGCGTCCGAGCCATTCCAGGTTCACGCGGCCGGCCTCCCGGTCGAGGTGACCGTCTAGGTGGGAATTTCCGGGCTGTCGGCCGGCGACGACACCCCGGCCAAGGTTCTCAAGCGGGCGGACGAGGCGCTCTATCGCGCCCAGCGCGAAGGGCGCAATCGGGTGCGCGGACGCGGCTTGATGCCGCGCCATAGCCGATCGTGATGGGCTGGCGAGCGCACGAAATATACGCCGGTGGTGGCCGCTCTGCGGTCCGCCCCAACCAACCTGATATCCTGGGTTGATATCTCGAGACCTTTAAACCCATGCGAACGCTTTTGATTTCCTGGGCGCTTGCGGTAAATTTTTCTAGTTTGAGATTTCTCGCTGAAAGGGCCGATCCAGATCGCCTTATGGTCTAGACGTGGTTAACCCCTCGGAATGCTCAGGTCCGCCGCATCTCCTGGGTCCGTGGGGTTCGACCGGCACGGGAGCGGTGAGAGTGGCCTCCTCGTAACACCGCTCCCGGCCGGCCATCCGGCCGATCCGCATGATTTTCACGCAATGCAATTATTGCACGGACGGCGCGTTCAGCGGCGATCCGCGCGCTCGTCTCGACCTGTGGTCTTGAGCGTGAGCCGGTCCGAATTGCCTGGCAAGCAAGCTCAACCGCGACGACGCTCCCGCGTCGCCGATGCTGCAGCGTCCCGCGTTATTTGATCTTACCTTCGCGGAATTCCACGTGCTTCTTTGCGACGGGATCGTACTTCTTCTTGACCAGCTTCTCGGTCTGGGTTCGCGTGTTCTTCTTCGTCACATAGAAGTAGCCCGTGTCCGCGCTCGAGACGAGCTTGACCTTGATGGTGGTTGACTTCGCCATGGCGCGCTGTCCTTCGGATCGATCGGTGTCTGTGGAGTAGCCGGCAACCTAATAAGCGGCGGCCAAAAGTCAAGAAATCGCCGGTGCGGCAAGCGTTTTCCCGCGGCCGCCGTCACAGCAGCGAGCGCGTGAAACCGCGGCCGATCCAGCGATAGAACGGCACCGGCAGATCGTGGGTGAAGCCGTTCGCGATGCGGTGCTCGAGCTCGGCAAGCACGGTCTTGGTGATCGGCGGCATATCGAGCCGTTCGGCCTCCGTCAGCGGCAGCCACACCAACTCGATCAGCTCGGCGTCCGGCCCGACGACGCCCTCGACCCTTCCGGAAATCGTCTGGGCGTCGAGCGCGAAGAAGCGGGTATCGAAGCGGCGCGGCCGGCGCGGCGGCGTAATGGCGCGCGCGACGAGATGCATCGCGGCCAGATCGGGCCGCACGCGCGCGCTCGCAAAGCTCACCGAAGAATCGCCGGACGCGGCCGGGCTGTCGTCCGCGGTCCTGCCGAGGATCAGGCCGGTTTCCTCGAAGGTCTCGCGGATCGCGGCGATCGCGAACGCCCGCGATTTGACGAGGCTCGGACGCCGCATGCGCGTCATCAGCCGCGCGCTGACGCGCGGGTCGAGCTCGGTGACGGCGCTGGCGCTACGATCGGTGATCTCGACTCGTCCGCCCGGGAACACGAATTTCCCCGGCATGAATTTGTGTCGCTCGTGCCGACGGCCGAGCAGCACCTTCGGCGCATCGCCGGAACGATCGATTACGATCAGCGTCGCGGCGTCGCGCGGCTCCGAGTTCGGGAACGACATATCGCGGTCGGCGCGGTTGAGCACATCGGTGAGGCGGCGCGCGAGCTCGTCCACCGGAGCGTGCTCGATCGCCGTTTCGGGGGACTCGGCGGTGGCGGGAGCGTTGACGGCGGGATCGTTCGACATGCCGTCCCCTTACAGCAATTTCCTGCGCCGTTGAATCACCATCGCCGCTGCGGAGCGCGATAGCACGCCTGCGACGATTCTTGGCTGCCACAACGCGCGAGGAAAGGGATCACCGGCCGCGGCGGCCGCGGCGTTCGCGCGCATGCGGGCGGCCGGACGGGCGCGAAGGGCCGTCGATCCGCCCCTCGGACAAAACCTCAAAACGCAGCGCGCCCGCGACGGGCGCCGCCTCGACCAATCGAACCGTCACACGGTCGCCCAGGCGATAGGCCTCGCCGCTCGCGTCGCCGACGAGCGCATGCTGCGCCTCGTGGTAGCGGAACCACTCCCGGCCGAGCGTCGCAGCGGGAACGAAGCCGTCGGCGCCCGTATCGTCGAGCTTCACGAACAAGCCCGCGCGCGTCACCCCGCTGATATGCCCCTCGAAGGTCGCGCCCACCCGGTCGGCGAGGTGGTGGGCGATCAGCCGAACCACGGTTTCCCGCTCGGCCGCCATCGCGCGGCGCTCGCAGGCGGAGATGCGCGCCGCGATCTCGCCGAGCGACTGGACGTCCTCCTGCTCGGGCAGCCCGTCGCGGCCGAGCCGAAGCGCCCGGACCAGGGCGCGGTGGACGAGGAGATCGGCGTAGCGGCGGATCGGCGAGGTGAAATGCGCATAGCGCCGCAGATTGAGGCCGAAATGCCCGTAATTCTCCGCCGCGTATTCGGCCTGGGCCTGGCTGCGCAGCACCACCTCGTTGACGAGGTTCTCGACGTCGCGACCCTTCACGCGCTCGAGGATGCGGTTGAACTGCTCCGGCCGCAATGCTCCCGCCTTCGGCAGCGAGATGCCCAAAGTGGCGAGAAACTCGCGCAACGCATTGAGCTTGTCGATGGTCGGCTCGTCATGCACGCGATAGACGAGCGGCGTGCGCGCGCGCTCGATCGCCTCGGCCGCCGCGACATTAGCGAGGATCATGAATTCCTCGATCAGGCGGTGCGAATCGAGCCGCTGCGGCGTGATCACCCGCTCCACGGTAAAGTCCGGCTTGAGCAGGATCTTCCGTTCAGGCAGGTCGAGGTCGAGCGGCCCGCGGTCGTCGCGCGCCCGCTTCAAGGCCTCGTAGGCGGCATAGAGCGGCTCGAGCACGAGCGGCAGCAGCGGCTCGGTGGTCTCATCGGCCGCGTCCTGGATGGCGGCCTGCGCCTGCGCGTAATGGAGGCGCGCAATCGAGCGCATCAGCACGCGGTGGAAGGCGTGGCTGCGCTTGCGGCCATGCGCGTCGATCGTGATGCGGGCGACCAGCGCCGGGCGGTCTTCGTTGGGCTTGAGCGAGCACAGGTCGTTGGAGATGCGTTCGGGCAGCATCGGCACGACCCGGTCGGGAAAGTAGACCGAATTGCCGCGCGCGAGCGCCTCGCGATCGAGCGCCGAGCCTGGGCGGATGTAAGCGGCGACGTCGGCGATCGCGACATTAACGACGAAGCCGCCCGGATTGGCCGGATCCGTGTCAGGCCGGGCAAACACAGCGTCGTCGTGATCCTTGGCGTCGATCGGATCGATGGTGACGAAGGGGACCTCGCGCCAGTCCTCGCGCCCGTCCGGGCCCGCCTGCTTTGCCGCTTCCGCTTCGTGCAGCACCTCGCGCGAGAACACATGCGGAATTCCATGCGCGTGGATGGCGATCAGGCTGACGGCGCGCTCGCTCGTGAGCGATCCGAGCCGCTCCCGCACCTTCGCGACGGGCTGCCCGAGCCGCCCATGCCGGCTGACCTCGACGGCGACGAGATCGCCTTCTTCGGCGTCGAGCGTATCGCCTGGACGAATGGCAAGCTCGCGACCGAGGCTGCGCTTTTCGACCGGAACCAGACGGCCGCCGCCATTGGGCAGCGCGCGGAAAACCCCCAGCGCGCGATGCTTCGCCCGGTCGATAACCTTGATCGGGCGTCCGCGGTGGCGAATGCCGCCGTCCGCCTCGGCGGTTTCCTCGGTCCGCAGGAGCGCGCGATCGCCGACGCCGGGCACTTCGCCGGGGCGCGCCCGGCGCGGCACGTGGAGGCGGATTTTCGGCGCGGGGCCGTTGGCCTCCTCGTCCCATTCCGTCGGCACCGCGATCAGTTCGCCGTCGGCGTCGCGGCCGGTCACATCGGCAAGCACCACCGCCGGGAGCGCGCCGGCCGGGTGCAGCTTCTTGCGCTGGCGTTCGATCCGGCCTTCGTCGGCGAGCTCCCTGAGCATGGCGTTCAGGCTC
>DASUPI010000068.1:0-5087 GCA_036281135.1 Rhodoplanes sp.
CTTCAGCCCGGCCGTGTCCCACTGCTCCGGATAGGCGTTCTCGGGAACATGCTTGCCGACCAGTTCGTCGACGACCGAACGGCGCATATCGGCCACGATCTCCGGCGCCGACTCCTCGCCCATCCATTCGATGCGCTGCTCAAAGATCACCTTGCGCTGATCGTTCATCACATTGTCGAACTTGAGCAGGTTCTTGCGGATGTCGAAGTTGCGCGCCTCGACTTTCTGCTGCGCCTTCTCCAGCGCCTTGTTGATCCAGGGATGGATGATCGCCTCGTCCTCCTTGAGGCCGAGCTTCTGCAACATTCCGTCGAGCTTGTCGGAGCCGAAGATGCGCATCAGGTCGTCTTCGAGCGACAGGAAGAACTTTGAGCGCCCGGGATCGCCTTGCCGGCCCGAACGGCCGCGCAGCTGGTTGTCGATGCGCCGCGATTCATGCCGCTCGGTGCCGAGCACGAACAACCCGCCCGCATTGAGCGCCTTTTCCTTCAGGCGCGCGACCTGTTCGCGGATCACCTCGGCGCGCGGATCGCGCACCCGCTCATGCGCATCCTCGATGTCGGCAAGTTCCTGGCGGATGCGCATATCGGCATTGCCGCCGAGCTGGATGTCGGTGCCGCGGCCGGCCATGTTGGTCGCGATGGTGATCGCGCCCGGCACGCCCGCCTGCGAGACGATATAGGCTTCCTGCTCGTGGTAGCGCGCGTTAAGGATGGCGAATACCTTGGTCTTCGAGGCGCCCTCGTCGCCGGAGTAGAGCGCGGCGAAGGCGTTGGGATCGGTAAAGTCGTGCGCCTCCCAGCCGCGCTCGCGCAGCATGTCGGCGAGCTGCTCGGATTTCTCGATCGAGGTGGTGCCGACCAGCATCGGCTGCCCGCGCTGCTTGCAGTCTTCGATCAGCGTGATGATCGCCCGGTATTTCTCGGCCGCCGTGCGATAGACCTCGTCATCCTCGTCGAGGCGGACCATCGGCAGATTGGTCGGGATGTCGAGCACTTCGAGATTGTAGATGTCGAGGAACTCGTCGGCTTCGGTGAGCGCCGTGCCGGTCATGCCGGCGAGCTTCTCGTACATGCGGAAATAGTTCTGGAAGGTGATCGAGGCGAGCGTCTGGTTCTCGGGCTGGATCGGCTGGCGTTCCTTCGCCTCCAGCGCCTGATGCAGCCCGTCGGAATAGCGCCGCCCCGGCATCATCCGCCCGGTGAACTCGTCGATGAGGACGACCTCGCCGTTGCGCACGATGTAGTCCTTGTCGCGCTGGAACAGCTTGTGCGCGCGCAACCCCTGGTTGACGTGATGGACGACGGAGACGTTCTCGATGTCATAGAGGGAGTCCGTCTTGAGCTGGCCGGCATTGCGGAGCAATTGCTCCATCTTCTCCATGCCGGCCTCGGTCATCGCGACCGTGCGCTGCTTCTCGTCCACCTCATAATCGGACTTGTCGAGCTTCGGGATGAACTCGTCGATGGTGTTGTAGAATTCCGAGCGGTCGTCGAGCGGGCCCGAAATGATCAGCGGCGTGCGCGCTTCGTCGATGAGAATGGAGTCGACCTCGTCGACGATTGCGTAGATATGGCCGCGCTGGACCATGTCCTCGAGCCGGTACTTCATATTGTCGCGCAGATAGTCGAAGCCGAGCTCGTTATTGGTGCCGTAGGTCACGTCACAGTCATAGGCGACCTTGCGCTGCTCGTCGTCGAGCCCGTGCACGATCACGCCCACGGTGAGGCCGAGGAACCTGTAGATCTCGCCCATCCACTCCGAGTCGCGCGTGGCCAGATAGTCGTTGACCGTCACCACATGCACGCCACGTCCGGCGAGCGCGTTGAGATAGACCGACAGGGTGGCAACCAGCGTCTTGCCTTCGCCGGTCTTCATTTCCGCGATGCGGCCCTCGTGCAGGACCATGCCGCCGATCAGCTGGACATCGAAGTGGCGCTGGCCGAGCGTGCGCTTGGCGGCCTCCCGCACGGTCGCGAAGGCCGGGACCAACAGATCGTCGAGCGTCTTGCCGTCGGCCAGTTCCTTGCGGAACGCCTCCGTCCGGGCCCTCAGCTGCTCGTCCGAGAGCGCTGCGAGCTCCGGTTCCAGCGCATTGATGGCGGCGACCCGCGGGCCGTACGCGCGAATGCGCCGATCATTTGATGAGCCGAAAATCTTGCGGGCGACAGCGCCGAACATGCCGGGGTCCTTTCCTTGTCCGGCTCGACGGATCACGCGCTGCCCGGGAGGCGCGCGCGGCCGGCGTTTCGTCCAAACACGTCCCGGTCAAGACATGCTTTTCGGGTCAAGGAGGCCAAATGTCGACGTCCGACGGAGGCACCGGCGAGCCGCCGAGAGATAGGGGGGGGTCCAGGGCTTGTCAATTGGCGCTTGCCGCAATCATGCCGTGCTTCGCGCCTAGGCACCAGGGCTGTCGCCAAGCTGGCGCTTCTATGCAATGATGCGTATTCCTCCCGATCAGGCAAGAACCTCGTCAAGGATCCGCGATGACCCCGCCGTCCCTTCCCCTGTATCCGCAGCCCGCCGGCGCGAAGCGCCGACGCATCGGCCTCAGCGCGGCCCTCGCGCTCGCGATTTCCCTTGCCGCCAACGGCGCTGCGCCGGCGCAAACCCCCGCGACGAAACCGCCCGCGACGAAACCCCCCGCGGCGCAGGCTCCGGCTGCGCAAGCTCCGGCGGCGGCCGCCGCCAACGACCCGGTGGTCGCCAAGGTCAATGGGGCCGACATTCGGCAAAGCGATCTCGCGCTCGCGGAGGAGGATGTCGGGCAGAATATTCCGGCGGGGACGCCGGAGGCCAAGCGCGACTGGCTGATCAATTACGTCGCCGACATGCTTGTGCTTGCCCGATACGCCGAGGCCAACAAGGTTCCCGACAGCGCCGACTTCAAGCGGCGGCTCGCCTTTCTCCGCGACAAGGCTTTGATGGAATCGGTGCTGCGCGACACCGGCAAGACGGCGCTCACGAACGAGGCGATGCGCGCCGTCTATGACGAGGCGGTCAAGCAGATGGCCGACGAGCAGGAAGTGCGCGCCCGCCACATCCTGTTCCGCGTCGCCGACGCCAACGACCAGAACGCCAGCAAGGAAGCCGAAGCCAAGGCCAAGGCGACGCTCGCGCGGATCAATAAGGGCGAGGACTTCGCGACGCTCGCAAAGGACCTCACGGACGACCCTCCGGGCAAGCAGGACGGCGGCGATCTCGGCTATTTCACCAAGGACCAGATGGTACCGGAGTTCTCCGAGGTCGCGTTCAAGCTCGACAAGGGGCAGATATCCGACCCGATCAAGACGCCGTTCGGCTGGCACATCATCAAGATCGAGGACAAGCGCAAGCGCCAGGCGCCCGAGTTCGATCAGGTGAAGGACCAGATCGAAACCTTCGTCACGCGCAAGGCGCAGATCGATCTTCTGAACAAGCTGCGCACCGACGCGAAGATCGAGCGCCTCGACAAGCCGGAAGCCGAGAAACCGGCCGTCGAGCCGAAGAAGAATTGATCGACGGCGCACCGGCCAAGAAGAGGCGAGGATTCACCTCTCGCACAGGGAGAGGTCGGCGAGCCTCGCGTGAACGAGATGCGAGCGGGTGAGGGGTTTCTGATCTCATCTCCAGTGCCCCCTCATCCGGATTCTTCGCTTCGCTCCAAATCCGACCTCTCTCCGCCGGGGAGCGGTAACTCAAGTTGGCTTACGCCATGACGACCCCGGTGTCTCCGCTCGCCCCCCCGCATTTCCCGGACATTCCGGACATTCCCGGCGTCCGCCTCGCGACCGCGGCGGCCGGCATCCGGTATCCCGGGCGCACCGATGTCCTGCTCGTCTTGTTCGACCCCGGCACGACCGTGGCCGGCGTCTTCACGCGCTCGAAATGCCCGTCCGCACCGGTCGATTGGTGTCGCGCCCGGCTCAGACCGGGCGGCGCGCGGGCTCTCGTGGTCAATTCCGGCAATGCCAACGCCTTCACCGGCAAGGCGGGACGCGAGGCGGCCAAGCTCACCGCGGAGATCACCGCGGCCGCGGCGGAATGCCGGCCGACCGAGGTCTTTCTCGCCTCGACGGGGGTGATCGGCGAGCCGCTCGATGCGCGCAAGTTCAGCCAGGTGATGGATCACCTCGTCCAGTCGGCCGCGCCCGGCCAATGGCACGCGGCGGCGAAAGCGATCATGACGACGGACACCTTTCCCAAGGGCGCTGCAGCCATCGTGCGGCTCGGCAATGTCCCCGTCACCATCTGCGGCATCGCCAAGGGCGCCGGGATGATCGCGCCCGACATGGGGACGATGCTCGCCTTCGTGTTCACCGATGCGCCGATCGCTCAACCGGTGCTGCAGAACCTCATTGCGCGCGGGGTCGAGGACACGTTCAACGCCGTCACCATCGACGGCGACACCTCGACCTCCGACACGCTGCTCGCCATTGCGACGGGCGCGGCGGCGGCGCGCGGCGTGCCCAAGATCGCGCGACCGGGCGATCCAAGGCTCGCGCCGTTCCGGAAAGCCTTCGACGCGGTGCTGGCGAATCTCGCCGAGCAGGTCGCGCGCGATGGCGAGGGCGCACGCAAGCTCGTCGAGGTGATCGTGGAGGGCGCGGCGTCGAAGCGAGCGGCGCGCCGCGTAGCGCTGTCGATCGCGAACTCCCCGCTGGTGAAGACCGCGATCGCCGGCGAGGACGCGAACTGGGGTCGGGTCGTGATGGCGGTCGGCAAGGCGGGCGAGCGCGCCGATCGCGACAAGCTGTCGATCTGGTTCGGCGGCATCCGCGTCGCCCACAAGGGCGAGCGCGATCCCGGCTATGACGAAGCCGCGGTCTCGCAGACGATGAAGCGCCCGGAAATCGAACTCAGGGTCAATCTCGGACTGGGCAAGGGCCGCGACCGGGTGCTCACCTGCGACCTCACCAAGGAGTATGTGGCGATCAACGGCGATTACCGCTCGTAGCATGCGTCTCGTCCTTGTCGCCGCCTGCGCCCTCATCGATCCCGACGGGCGCGTGCTGATCGCGCAACGCCCGCCGGGCCGGCCGATGGCCGGTCTGTGGGAGTTTCCCGGCGGCAAGGTCGAGGCGGGCGAGGCGCCGGAGCAGACG
>DASUPI010000069.1:0-7629 GCA_036281135.1 Rhodoplanes sp.
ACATGAATTAAATCTCGTTTCGATCTTCAGTATAAATCAGAAATTAGTTAGTTCGAATCCAAAAAATTGCCTACGGGCGCTCTTGCCTTGCGTCCGATGAGACATCCTATATCTAGTGGGTGTCTGCATTAACCGGATAGGCAAGGATCAGTCTAGCGTTCGCTTCGGGTATCTACGCTTCCGACCGGTTTGGAAAACTGATATGGGGATTCCACTACTGCGTTAGGGGAAGGGCATGATCGTCGTCGTGGGATTGGCTTTCGAGGCTCGTATCGCGGCCGGGCCAGGGGTACGGGTCATCTGCAGCGGCGACGGCCGCAACCTCGTGTCTTCGCTTGCGAAAGCGATTAAAGAAACGCGGCTGCGCAAGATGGATTGCGGCGGTCTGATCAGCTTCGGCGTGGCCGGGGGGCTCGATCCCGAGTTGCAACCTGGAACATGCGTGGTCGGCTCGACCATTCTCTGCGGCGAGACCAGGACGGCAACCGATCCGGTCTGGTCGCAAAGGCTGCTGCGGAAAATCCCCGAGGCCGTGCACGGGCCCTTGATGGGGGTCTCCGCTCCCGTGGCGCGGCCCGAGGACAAGCGCGTCCTCTACGAACAGACCGGCGCCGTCGCGGTGGACATGGAATCCCACATTGTGGCCAGCCTGGCTCGCAAGCACGAGATCCCGATGGCGGCGATTCGCGTCATCACCGATCCCGCGGAGCGCGCGCTGCCGGCCTGCGCCGTGTCCGCGATGCGCCCGAACGGGACGACCGACATCTTGGCCATGATCCGGTCCGTCATGGCGCGGCCGCGCGAGCTTCCCGCGCTTCTGCAGACCGCTCTCGACGCGCGCGCGGCCCGCAGCACGCTCATGCGGGGGCGGAAACTGCTCGGGCCGGGACTGGGACTGCCGGATTTCAGGGCGGCCGAGCTGGCGCCGCAATAGCCTTCGATTCCGGCGGGTCTTGGCGTGAGTGCAGATCGTGTGCTGGTGACGGGCGCTGCCGGTTTTGTCGGGTCGGCGATCGCGACGGTGCTGCGGAACGCGGGTTTTCGGGTGCGCGCGCTGGTGCGGTCGACCAGTTCCCGGGTCAACCTTCATCCGGACGACGATGTCGTTTTGGGCGACCTGCGTGACCGCGATGCGGTCGCTGCGGCGCTGACGGAGGTTTGCTACCTGTTCCACGCCGCCGCCGACTATCGACTATGGGCGTCCGATCCCGGCGACATCTACCGCAACAATGTCGAGACGACCCGCATCGTCATGGAGGAGGCGCGTCGCCGCGGCGTCGAGCGGATCGTCTATACGAGCAGCGTTGCGACCATCGATCTGCGCCGCAAGATCCCCGCGGACGAAACCGATCGGCTCGCCGAGAGCGACGCGATCGGCGCCTACAAGAAAAGCAAAGTCGCGGCCGAACGACTGGTCGAGGAGATGGCGCAGCAGGGCTTGCCGGTCGTAATCGTCAATCCGTCCACCCCGATCGGCCCGCGTGACGTGAAGCCGACCCCGACGGGACGCATCATTGTCGAGGCTGCATCCGGACGCATGCCGGGTTTTGTGGATACGGGCCTGAACCTTGTGCATGTCGGCGACGTGGCCGCCGGACATCTGGCAGCGCTGCGCCATGGCGAGATCGGCGAGCGCTACATTCTCGGCGGCGAGAACGTTCTCCTGGGCGTCCTGTTGGCGGACATCGCGAAGCTGGTCGGCCGGACGCCGCCGCGGCTGAGATTGCCGGTCGGCGCGATCTACCCGCTCGCTTTCGCGGCCGAGTTCGTGGCGCGGTTCACGAAGCGCGAGCCCTTCGTAACGCGCGACGGCCTGCGCCTCGCACGCCACCACATGTTCTTCGACGATGCGAAGGCGCGCCGCGCGCTCGGCTACGCCTCCCGGCCTTATCGGGAAGCGGTGGCGGATGCGATCGCCTGGTTTCGCGCGGCCGGCTATCTGCAGTGAGCGCGGCACGCGGGCGGCGAGCGTTCTTGCGCAAGTTTCAGTGCGCCGTCAGGAAATCCGCATAGCCGCCGAGCGCGATGTCGCCTTCGCGCGCGGCGGCCAGGGTCTCCGGAGCCGTGAGCGCGGCGAGTTCGTCGGCGTAGCGATAACCGGGCGCGCTGAAGGCGAATCCGCCGCGCACGGCCGGATGCAGGTAGATTTCGCTGCACCCGCCCGGCAGGCGCTTGATGAGGCCCGCGAGTCGCGCGGGTGTCATCTGCCCGGACCACGCCAACCCGAATACGGCGTCCGGAGACCAGAAGCCCGCGCGGCGAACTTTTCGGGCAAGCCGGCCGGCCCACGGCGCCATGATCCATGACGCCGATCGAGTCGTTCCCGGCTCGATCGCGGCAAGCACGCGGACGGGCTCGTGCGGCACGCGTACGCCCCGGACCCCGAAATCCGCCGCGACCGCGAGCAGTTCGCGCGCGATCATCGGGTGCAGATGGAAGTGCTTATGGGCGTTCACATGGTCGAGCGGCAAGCCGGTCGCACGAAACGCCGCGAACTGCGCCTCGATCTCCGCCCTGATCTGCCGCCGGACCGCGGGACGCATGGCGATGTCCCATCCGAGGCGTGCGAGATCGGTGCGCAGGCGTCCGTCTCGATCGACCAGATCGGGCACATGCTCCGGCGCGAGCAGGGGCGGACCCTCCACGAGGGTGAGATGCAAGCCGACCCGCAGCCGCGGCATGGCTCGGGCGCGCGCGACCGCGTCGGCGGCGGCGGGACCCGCGACCAACAGGCTCGCCGCGGTCAGGATGCCGTCCCTGTGCGCCGCCTCCACCGCCTCGTTGACCTCCGGCGCGATGCCAAAATCGTCCGCGGTGACGATCAGCCGTTTCACATGCTTCCTCGCTGGATGGCATCGGCGGAGCTAATTAGCGTTCCGGGGTCGGCCCCGGCGTCGGCGGAGAGGAAGAGGACGGAGCTGGCGAAGCTGGCGGCGTCGCTTTCCCGAAGAAGAAATCATCCACCAGCGAGGACGACACCCAAGGAAGCTGTTCGTTCCTGGAGGCGCGTGAGACGTCTTTCTGCGCGCCGTTGAAGATCGCCTCGGCGCTCAGGCCGGGGGTGCGAATCTGCTTCAGCAATTCGGTCAGGAACAGGCTGTTCGCCCCGTCGGAGTCGTTCACCACTTTGTCGGGCGAAGCCGAGTAGATGGCGAGCGTGCCGGCGGGCGCATTGAGCGGGGCGAGCCCGGTCGATAGGCCGCGAAAGCGCCGCTCGAACGGGTTTCGTCGCGCTGCGTCGATGATGACGAGCTTAACCGCCGCACCGGCCGCATTCATCTCCGCCAGGATCGATTCAATGCTGATCGCGTCCCGCTTCACGTCGCCCTCGGCCCAAATCTGGGCGTCGACGGGAATGAGATAGGACTGCTTGCCGCTCTGGATGCCGTAGCTGCTGAAGAACACGAGCGCGGTCGAACCCTGCTTGATCTTCGCTTTGAAGCTGCCCAGCAGCGCCGTGAGCTTCTGCTTGGTGACATCTTCGCCGGTGATCACGTCGAAGTCGTCGCGCCGCAATTCCTCTGCGATCGCCCGCGCGTCCTTGACCGGCTGCGGCAGGGCATGGTCGTCGTCGGGATAGGCGGCGTTGCCGATCACCAGGGCGACCCGGCCGCCAAGCATTTGCTCGCTTGCGGGCGGGGGAGACGGCGCAACCGGCGCGCTCGCAGATGATGCGGCGGGAGGAGCAGGGGAGGCGGGCGGTGCGGGCTGGGATTGTCGTTGCGCGGGGGATGGCTGGCCGAGCGCCGTCAGTCGGTCGCGGGCGACCTCAGTGGCCTCCTTGTCGAACTTGTCCTCCGGCGGAATTGCGAGCGCGGTCGTGAAATCGGCGCGCGCCCGATCGATGTCGCCTTTCTTTTCGTAGGCTACTCCGCGATGGACGCGCGCCCATCCGAGTTTCGGTTCGAGGCGGATCGCCCGATCGTAATCCCGGATTGCAGGGTCGACCTGGCCCTTCTGGAAATAGGTGTCGCCACGGGTGGCGTAGGCGGACGCATTGTTTCGATCCAGTCGGATCGCCGCCTCGCAATCCTGGACGGCGCGATCCTGCTGGCCTTTCCTGTTGTAGGCGTCGCAGCGGTTGACATAGGCGGTGGCGTCTTTCGGATCGGTCCGGATCGCCTCGCCGAAGTCTACGATCGCCTGGTCGTACTCGCCTTTCAGATTACGGGCCCAACCGCGGTTGTTGTGGGCCAGAGAGTAGTTCGGATCGAGCCGGATCGCCTCGTCATAGTCGGCGATCGCGCGGTCGTAGTCGCCCTTCCGCTCGTAGCTCCAGCCGCGGTTGACGAAGGCGATTGCGAGCTTGGGATCGAGGCGGATCGCCTCGTCGAAGTCGGCGATCGCCCGGTCATGATCGCCTTTGTCACTGTAGCTCCAGCCGCGATTATTGTAGGCGGTCGCCCGGTCGCTTTGGGTTTCCCGCGCGCCCCGATTGAGCACATTGGTGCAGCCGATGATGCTGGCGTCGTCGTCCGACCCGTTGCACGTGTCCCAATCGCGATCCCGCTTGGCGCTCGCCGCGGAACTCACGCCAGCCGCGATCAGACAGGCGGCCAAAATTGCGAGGAGCAGCGCCCCCGATCTGCGCATCGGAGCCCTCTTGTATTGACATCCCTGGGATAAACTCCCGAACGGACCTCAATGATAGCGGGCCGGCGGATGTCCCGGAAGCCCGCAAGAAGGCGGACGGCCCCGGCATTGCAGATGCGCATTTACGCGGCCTCGCGCCTTTGCCGCAGGTATTGGAAGAACTCGACGCCCTCGCGCAGCCGCCGCCGCATCGCGTCCGGGCTTCGCATCATCTCACCCATGATGGCGGCGATCTTGCCGGCGCGGAAATAGAAGCGCCGGTAGAACTCATCGACGGATCGATTGATTTCGGTGTGGCTCAGATGCGGATAGCGCAAGGGCGCCATTTGCGTGCCGCAGTCCGACAACAGGGCCGTCTCGTCAAACGCGAACCAGCCGTTCTCCATCGCCTGTTTATACAGGAACGTGCCCGGATAGGGCGCGGCGAGCGACACCTGGATCGTGTGCGGGTTCATCCCGGCGGCGAATCGGATGGTCTCCTCGATCGTCTCCTTGGTCTCGCCCGGCAGACCGAGGATGAACGTGCCGTGGATTCGGATGCCGAGGTCGTGGCAGTCCTTGGTGAAACGCCGCGCGACATCGACCAGCATGCCTTTCTTGATGTTGTGAAGGATCTGCTGATTGCCCGATTCGTAGCCGACGGTGAGCAGCCGCAGCCCGTTGTCGCGCATGATCTTGAGCGTGGCGCGCGGGACATTGGCCTTGGCGTTGCAGCACCATTCGATGCCGAGCCTGCCGATTTCGCGCGCGAGCGCTTCGACGCGCGGAAGATCGTCGGTCAGCGTGTCGTCGTCGAAGAATATCTCCTTGACCTGCGGGAATGCGTGCTTCGCCCAGGCGACCTCTTCCATGACGTGGCGGACGCTGCGCGTGCGGTATTTGTGCCCGCCGATCGTCTGCGGCCACAGGCAGAAGGTGCAGCGCGATTTGCAGCCGCGGCCGGTGTAGAAGGACAGATAGGGGTGCTTCAGATAGCCGTTGTAATAGTTCTCGATGACGAGGTCACGCTTGTAGACGGGAGAGACGAAGGGCAGCGCGTCCATGTCCGTGAGAACGGCGCGGTCCTCGTTGTGGACGATCGCCCCGTCGCCATTGCGCCAGGAGAGGCCGGCGATGCGTCCGAACTCGCGGCCCTCGGCGACGTCGAGGATCGTGTAGTCGAACTCGTTGCGCGCGACGAAGTCGATGGCGTCCGACACCTTGAGACTTCCCTCCGGGTCGACCGCGACCTTCGCCCCGATCATGCCGATCTTCAGCGCGGGGTTTGCCGCCTTCAGCGCCGCGGCGGTCTTTGTATCGGCGGAGAAGGACGGCGTGGAGGTGTGCATCACGACGAGATCGCGCTGCTTGGTCTCCGGGAGAATATCCGCGAGCTTGAGCCGGTGCGGCGGCGCGTCGATCAGCTTCGATCCCTCGACCATGGCGGCGGGCTGGGCAAGCCAGGTCGGATACCAGAACGAGCGGATCTCGCGGCGGGCCTGATAGCGCGCGCCTGCGCCCCCGTCGAACCCGTCGAGCGAGGGCCCCTGCAGAAATAGCGTACGCATCATGGCTCCGTCCTCCGTTCGCACATCTTGCCGCCCGGTCCGATCCGGTAGCGACGCCCGCGCCACACGACGTCGCGGCCGAGATAGCTTGCGAGATAGACCGCGGCGGAGAATAGGTCACGCACGGGGATCAGCCAATAAGGATGGCGGGGAAGTCCAAAGGCCTGTTCGACCCGCCACAGGAGGGCGACGCGGCACCCGATGGCGCAGAAGGCGAGCGCCAGCGCCGCCGTTCCCCCTCCGGCAAACAGCGACAGCAGCGACCATGCGAACGGGTGCATGACGATCGACCCCGCATATCCGGCGAGATCGATGCTTCGGATCGTGCGCGCCCAGCGCAGCTCCTGGGCCCACAGGTCACGCCAATGCGCATAGCCGCAGTGGTGGGCGACCGCAAAGCGCGGGATCGCGACCCGCTCGCCCCGCGTCCGCAGCGCCTGTCCGATCGCATAGTCGTCGGCGAGGCGATCGGCGAAGGCGGCGAAGCCGCCGATGGCCTCCAGGGTCGTGCACCGCAGCGCAATGGTCGAACCGAAGCAGGGCTGCGCGCGCCCGAGCGCAAGGCCTGCGATCACGCTCGGCAGGAAGTGGCCGTCAATGCCGAGCGCGGCGAGCTGCGACCAGTGTCCCGCCCCGGCGACGCCATGGTAAAGGCACGTCACGCCGCCGACCCCGTCCGCCGTCAGCGCCGCCACGACGCGGGAGAGGTAACCGCGTTCGACCCGCACATCGCTGTCGGAAAGAACGACGATCGGCTGGTCGATATGCGCAGCCATGTTCGCAAGATTGGAGACTTTGCGGTTGGAGCCGTAAAGCCGTGGCTCCACCACGAGGGTGACGGCGACGGCAGGGAAGGCGCGTTGCAATTCGTTAACCACGACGATCGCGCCGTCGTCACGGTCCAGCACGCCGCAGACGATCGTGACGGGACCCGGATAGTCCTGCCGACAGAATGAAGCAAGATTGTCGAGAAGCCACGGCTCGGCCCCGCAGAGCGGCTTCAGCACGGTGACGCCGGGGGCAGGCGAGGGCGCCGCCGGCCCGCGCTCCTGCGCAAATCGCCCGACCAGGACCGCGGCGGCGACGAGATAGCCGCAGCCCAGCGCGGCCATCAGAAATCCCGCGCTCGCGACGATAATCAGGAGTCCTCCCGTCATCGTGAGCGGGTCATGTTCCGGCCGGCGGCTTGTCGATGGTCTGCGCCGGCTGTTTGCTCGCGCGCCCGACTGCGTGCAACCGCCGCCCCTCGGCGATTTGCCAGGCGAGCAGGCCGGGCAGTCCGAGCGCGAGGTCGGCCACGCGCTTGACCAACGACAGCGCCAAGGCCTGGTCCGGAGGAATCCCGAAGAGCGCGCACAGCACGATAAGCCCTCCCTCCTGCGCTCCCAGCGCGCCTGGCACCGCGAAAGCGGCGCCCCGCACGGCGTCAATAAGGCTTTCGATCACCAACGCCTCCGCCCAACCGACGGGACGGTTCATAAAGGCGAAT
>DASUPI010000070.1:0-3176 GCA_036281135.1 Rhodoplanes sp.
TGTGGCGCAGCGTCAAATACGAGGAGGTGTATCTGCGGGCCTACGACAGCGTCAGCCAGGCCCGCGCTTCGATCGGCCGTTACCTCGACTTCTACAACGCAAGGCGCCCACATTCGAGCCTTGACGGCGCGACACCAGATCGAGCCTACTTCACCCCGCTGCCACTCCGCTTGGCAGCCTAACCCCGGCAGAGGCTCCACTTATCGACGCGGAAAAATTGTTCAGACAAACGAGACCAGCTCTATAGCTCACACCCTCCATTCATTTTCTGTTAGGTACGTAACGCCAGCGGCAAGCCGCTGATCTGAGCGGAAAGGCGCAGCTTCGCTCTCGCCATCCGCGACTGAATGAATTCGGCGGAAAACCAGAGTCGCGCTCGGATGTCGCGCGTCATTCGCTTGCCGACGCGGCGATCCGACCGACCTGCGGGCGAGAAGTCGAGGGCTTAATAGCTAGAGCTAATTCCGTTCCAGGGGGATCGGAATTCGCTCCTTAGGGCTCGTTGAGCATTAAGTGAATCGGGTGCATCTGGAATACTCCGGGTGCACAGGGCGATCACGCTGGTTGGAAGCCGCACTTATTTCCCCACGGGCCCTTAGTCTCTCTTAGTGGTCGCATTTTCGGCGGCGAACCGATTCCCGCCCCCGGATCAAGTCCGGTGGCAGGCTTTACCGGAAAATGCTTTAGTTCCCCAGCGAATGGATATAGGCGGCGAGATCGGCCGCCTCGGTCCGCGACAGGCTCATGTCCGGCATTTTGGGATGCGGGTCGAGCAGGAAGAAAGCGAGCTGCCGCTCGTTGAACTCGGGGATGCGCGCGATCTCCCCAAAAGACGCCGCTTCTGTCCGTGTGTTCGGCTGCCCGCGCCCGACAGCGTGGCACGCGGCGCACCAGCGCGCAGCGATCCGCTCACCGGTTGCAATATCGGCGGCGTGAGCCGGAGCGGCAAACATCGACCCGGCCGCGAATTGGCATGCGACGAGCCAGGCCGCGATCCGGACAAAGGCAATCATCATCGGAGGTCCAACGTGAGAAAGGATCAGATGCACGTCGGCCGCCAGCCGACGAGCCGCGCTCATGACCCTTCCTTAGAGCAAATTCAGGGGAACGGGAATCCCAATCCTGCCGCGCTTCAGCGCGCCACGAGCTCGACTTCGCCGTCGACGCCGGTGGTCACCTTGAAATCGCGTTCGAACGTCTTGCCCTCGTTGCGGGCGATGGCGCGGTAGTCGCCCTCCGCCAGCACAACCTTGGGGAAGGCGCCGATCGATTCCTTGATGACGTCGCCGCCGGGCGTCAGCACGGTCCAGCTGGTGTTCGCGAGCGCCTCGCCGCCGGGCTCGCCCACGAGCTTGAGCATGATCACCGCGGCGCGATGGGTGACCGTGATGTCGGTCAGCTTGCCTACCTGCACGCGGATGTCCGAGCGCACCACGGCATTGGTGTCGCCGTAATTGGAGACGATGTGGTAGGTTCCTTCCGGCAACACCACGACGTCGCCGGTCATCACGCCTTGCGCGACGGGATTCTTCTCGCCCAGTTCGAACTGGCTGCCTTGAAGTACGTCGAACGAGATCTGGCCCGCCGGGATCGGTACGTCGCCCACCCGCCCCTCGATGCGTATCCCGCCGGCGGGAAGTTCGAACACCTCGCGCGCCGATTCGCGCAGCCGCACGGTCCGCGCCGCGCTCGCCAGCCCGAAGCTCGCATGGACCACGTAATCGCCGGGCGGCAGCATCAGCATCGGAGACGGAGAGCGCTCCTCCCGCACCGAGCGGAACACGCCGGTCACGCCGGGCCGGGCCGGATAGATGCGCCAGACCAGGCCGCCATTGATCGGCTGCGCGACGTCCCGGCCATAGCGGGCGCTCAGGCTGAGGGCCACATGGTTGGACACAGGCGGCGCCGCGGTGACGGCCGGACTCTGCGGCGGCGTCAGCGAGGTCGGCGCGGCGGGCGCGGCGGGCGCGGAAACCAGGGACGCCGGCCCCGACGGGATGGAAGCCGGAGGGATGGGAGGCGGCGGCATGAGCGATTGCCCGCCCGGCATGGGCCGCGGCGCGGCCCCGCTCGGCGCGGCGAGATTTGCGTTCGGGCCGGGCGGCGGCTTGGACCCGCTGAACGGCAGCGAGTTGACGAAGCGCTGCATCGCGCCGACGAACGAGTTTTCCTGGGCCGCCGCCGGCGCCGACCAAGACACGACGATCGCAAGCGCCGCCCCGCAGGCGCCACGCGGCGTGCCGATCGAGCGAGCCAGCCCCCTGATCATGGACTGGTTCTTACGCCAGAATTTGGGGCAATTTCATGCCGAACCTCGCGGGATCGCCGCTTCTTCGCTTTCGCCGGCCCACGGAGACCACGCCATGCCCGACGCGCTCGACCTCCTGAAAACCCGCCGTTCGGTGAAGCCGAACGAGCTTCTGGGGCCGGCGCCGAGCGAGGCCGAGACCGAATTGCTGCTCACCATCGCCTCCCGCGTGCCCGATCACGGCAAGCTCGCGCCCTGGCGGTTCATTGTGTTCACAGGCGATGCACGGCTCAGAGCCGGCGAGGCGATCGCCGCGGCCTTCGCGGCGAAATACCCCGACGCGACGGCGGAGCAGATTACAATGGAGGCGAGCCGCCTGGCGCGCGCGCCCCTCGTGATCGCCGTGGTCAGCCGCGCTGCTCCCCACGTCAAGATACCGGAATGGGAGCAGGTGCTCTCGTCCGGGGCTGCGGCCATGAATCTTCTGAACGCCGCTTGCGCGCTCGGCTTCGGCGCCACCTGGATCACCGAATGGTACGCCTATGACCGCGCCGTACTCGCCGCGCTCGGCCTCGAGCCGCACGAAAAGATCACGGGGTTCGTCCATATCGGCCGGATCGACCGCCGGCCCGAGGACCGCGCCCGCCCGCCGCTGGCCGACATCGTGACGCGTTTCTGACGAGCCTCGGACGCAAATGGCCGGGAGCAACGAGCCGCACCTAAAGCAGAGTTGCGTGCCTTCGCCAACAGACGCCCTCATCCACAGCCGCAACTCGCCGAAAGCCGCCGACCGACCAACGACGCGATGGTAGAGTCGAGGATAGGCGCGGTAGCTTGGGCCGTGCGGCATCGCTCCGTTTCCTATCCCCGCTCATCGAACCGGACGTGCCGATCTCCGGCATCCGGCTCTCCGACTGGTTTCACCGTG
>DASUPI010000071.1:0-15058 GCA_036281135.1 Rhodoplanes sp.
GCATCCGGGAAAATTCTACGCGCTGCCGCAGGCGCCGCAGCAGTTCAAGCAGCTCATCATGATCTCGGGCTTCGATCGCTACTTCCAGATCGCGCCCTGCTTCCGCGACGAGGATGCGCGCGCCGACCGCTCGCCCGGCGAATTCTACCAGCTCGACCTGGAAATGAGCTTCGTGACGCAGGACGACGTGTTTGATGCTGTCGAGCCAGTGCTGCACGGCCTGTTCGAGGAGTTTTCCGGCGGCAAGCCGGTGACGCCCAAGTTCCCGCGCATTCCCTATGCCGAGGCGATACTGAAATACGGGGTCGACAAGCCGGATCTGCGCAATCCGATCGAAATCGCCGACGTCTCAGAGCATTTCCGCGGGGCCGGCTTCAAGGTGTTCGCCCGTATTCTAGAGTCGAGCCCCAAGTCAGCAGTGTGGGCAATTCCTGCGCCGGGCGGCGGCTCGCGTGCCTTTTGTGACCGCATGAACTCGTGGGCGCAAGGCGAGGGGCAACCGGGGCTCGGATATGTCTTTTGGCGATATCCGACGCCCGAAGAGTTTGCAAAAGAGCATTTTATTGGTGCCGACAAACCCGAGTTCAAAGCGTTCTTGGAGAAGGAAGCTGCCGATCAACTTCGTATGATGAGGGAGTTGGCGCAGCCTGAAGGAGTAGGTCCGATTGCAAACAATCTCGGTCATAAGAAAACCGAAGAGATTCGCTTGCAACTCGGGTTGAAGGATGGCGACGCAGTGTTTTTCGTCGCCGGCGATCCGAAGGTGTTCGTGAAATTCGCCGGCGCGGCGCGCACCAAGATCGGCGAAGAACTCGGCCTCATTCAGAAGGATCAGTTCGCGTTCTGCTGGATCGTCGATTTCCCGATGTATGAGTGGAACGAGGAGGAGAAGAAGATCGACTTCTCCCACAATCCGTTCTCGATGCCCAACCTGCCGGCGGACGAATTTCTCGCGCTCGATCCGAACGACGCGGAGAAAATCCTCGCGCTCAAGGCGATCCAGTACGACGTGGTGTGCAATGGGATCGAACTGTCTTCGGGCGCAATCCGCAATCACCGCCCCGACGTGATGAAGAAGGCGTTCGCGATCGCGGGCTATGGCGAGGACGTGCTGGAGCAGAAATTCGGCGGCATGCTGCGCGCGCTCTCGCTCGGCGCGCCGCCGCATGGCGGGATCGCGCCCGGCATCGACCGCATGGTCATGCTGCTCGCGGGCGAGGAGAATTTGCGCGAGGTGGTGCTGTTCCCGATGAACCAGCGCGCCGAGGATTTGCTGATGGGCGCGCCCTCCGAGGTCACGCCCAAGCAGCTGCGCGAACTGCATATCCGGCTCAACCTGCCGCACAAGAGCTGAGGCCGCGACGCGTCAGCTCTTTTGTTTCCGGGCCGCTCCGCCCGTTATCCTTTCGTCCACCGGAGGCGGAACCGACGCCGCGGCGCCCATTCCGCCTCGAAAAAAGCCATGATTTTCCTTAGGCACAGAGCCTGCGTTTGGTCGTGAGGATGGGAATAATGATGATTCGCACAATTGGGGCCGTAGCGCTGCTCTCGATCGCGGCGATCGCGCCGCCTGAGCCGGCCGCGGCGCAGGACCCGCTGAGCGGAGCGTTGCTGGGCGGCGCCGCAGGCGCCCTGATCGGCGGCGCCGCCACCGGCCGCGCGGGCGGTGCGCTCGTCGGCGGCATCATCGGCGGGACCGCCGGCGCGGTGATCGGAGCGGAGGCTCAGCGGCGCAACTCGTTCTACTGGCATCGGGGCCGATGCTATCAGGCCGTCCCGGGCGGGTATCAGCCGGTCCCGGTCCGCTATTGCTCCTGAGCAAGCGCCGGCGGGTGCGGCCGGTCAAGTCGGGCTGATCGCATAGATGAGCATGGCGCCCCGCGACAAGGCGTTGGCCGATGTCCGGCGGAAGCGTTTCAAGACCGGATTGACCAACGCTGCGCTCGTCCTCGTCTCGCTTGCGATCACCTATTTCGTAAGCGAGTACCTGTTCTTCCGCCATATCCTGCCGCATGTCGCGATCGACCTGCGGGCGCATGTGCCGGACCGGGCCGAAATCTACCTGCAGAACGCCAAGGCCGGTTACGTTCCGCGCGACTACATCGCCCTGATCGGCGATTCGCATGCGCAGGGCGCGGGCGACTGGCTCTGGTCGGTCGGCTACAAGAACGACCGGCCTTATCATTCCGCCAATGTCATCCGCGATCTCGCCGGCAAGGACGTGATTACGCTCGGCCGAGGCGGGGCGGGAAGCGCCGAAGCGCTCGTGCTGCGCGTCTCGCGAATACTGGGCGAGTCCGAATGCTATCTGTTCCCGCCGATCGAGCTGCCCCGGCGCTTCTTCATCTATTTCTATGAAGGCAACGACATCTACGACAACAGCCGGGCCCTGCGGCGCGCCCTCAGGGCAGGGGGGCCCGACCTGACGGCGAGCCTCGATCGGGTTCTCGAGCACGATTACGGCGCGCAGTGGCGATGCTACGGACACCTCGGCGGCATGATCCACAGCATGGCAAGCTACCTCGTCGTCGATACGATGACGAGGTTCCGCGCCTATATGGCGAGACTGCTCGTCCGGAGCGCGTCCGCGGAGAGCCGGCCGACGGGCCTGTCAGCGGTGAGCGACGAGGTTGCGCCCGCGACCGACAACCGGGTGCTGATCGGGGGCGTTGCCGTCAGGACGCCCGAACTGCAGATCCCGCCCGCCAATCTGACCGACCGCCAGCTCGAGGACGGGATCGCTGTCTACGAGCGCTCCTTGGCATGGTTGCGCCGGCACTTCCCCTCCGTCCCGGTCACGGTCGTCTACATCCCGTCGCCGGCGGCATCCTATCGTCATGCAGCCGACGAGGTGCTCGCCAAAGACTTCACGCATCGGTTCGCTCCCGACACAGGCGGCGCGGGCGCGGAAGGGCCGTCCTTCCCGGTTTCCCGGGTTTTCGCGTACAGCCAGCGCCTGTGCCGGCGAATCCGCGAGGTTTCACTGCAACAGGGCGCTGCGTTCGTCGACCTCCGCCCGGCCTTTCGGCAGGCGGGGGCCCGCCAGGCCCTCCACGGCCCGACCGACTGGAATCACCCGAACGAGGCCGGTTATCGGCTCCTGGGAGCGACCGTCGCGAAGCATTTAAACGATCAGCCCGCCGACCGCTGCGATGACGCATGGCCGTCCTGACGCCACCGATTGCGGCGATCAGCCCGGCCGCAATGAACCGCCGGTCGAACACGCCGGTGCGAACCCCGTTCGCGCCGCGTCCGATGGTTGTTCGGATTTCGGGCGTCAATCCTGGCCGGTCGACCGAGCTCTGAGGGGGCGTTCGTCGTTGCGGTGATCGTTTTGAGGCGCGCCCATCGAGTCGAGCGGCGAAGGCAGACCCGTCGCGTTGACCAGCTTGCCGGCTTTGAACGCGGCTTCCGTGCGGTTGCGCACGCCAAGCGCGCGCAGGAGCGCCGCCAAGTGGATTTTGGTCGTCGCCTCGGCGATGTCCAGCGCCCGAGCGATCTCCTTGTTGGACTTGCCATAGGCGAGAAGGCACAGCACTTCACGCTGCCGGGTGGTCAGCTTGAGGAGATCGGCCTCGGTCGAGAGCGTAGGCACCGCCTCTCCGCCGCCGTAACGGCCGCCGACCGGATCGCCGGCGTCGGCGAGCGACCACGGCACATAAATCCGCCCGGACAGAATGTCGGCGATGGCGCCGAGAATATCGCTGTCGGACTGGTGCTTTGAGATGAAGCCATGGAAGCCGGCGGCCAGACTCGCGAGTATGTCCGCGCGCGTGTCCGACGAAGAAACAATCGCGAAGCGGGTCGCCGGCGAGGCGGCGCGCGCCGCCTCGAGCGGATCGAGCGACCCGAAGCTCGACAAATCCACGCCCACGAGGACCAGATCGAACGCGTCGTTTCGGATCAGGGACAATGCCTGGATCAGGCTGTTCGCCTCGGTCACTTCAGCCTGCTGCATTTGTACACGAATGAGGCTGCGCAGGCCCGTGCGGTAAACGCTATGCTCGTCAAAAACCAAAATTCGAGGCATTCAACGTCGCCTTTTCTTTTATTCTGATGCCCACAATGACCATGCCTGCCTGGCATGAGACCAAAGGACGATCACGGTTGGGAATCGCAGCTATTCGCCGAGGTCGGAACCGTAACGCTCGCCACTAGAACGGTTCAATTCGACGCGCGGATCATCATGCGCGTAATCTTTCTTCTAAAGTCGTACTCCACCGCCGGGCAGTTGAATCGCTTTCCGCGCGTGCATACGTTCAGTTTATTGCGGCAGTAGAGACGGAAATACCGGATTAGAATTGCGGAATTCACACTTGGCGCGGTAGTGCCGCCGCATCGACTTTCATCACAGATTAAGGCAGCGCAACTCGACATCGAAGTACCGGTTCCACCGCGGACCGAGCAGCCGGAGCGCTCGAAGCGCTGCCCGTTCTCGTCGTCACAACCGCCGGAGAACTCGCCCGGCACAATGCGAGGCTCCACGAATGTCGACTTTGTTTCGTCGCGTCGGAAGCTGCTCGCGTTCGATCGGATCCTCGCAATCGCATGCTTCGCCGCGAGCTACTTTGTCGCGGCCGAGCCGTGCCGCGATCCGTCACGGAGGTTTGGGCGACTTGTTCTGCGTGCGGGAGTTCAGTTGCTCACTGCTGCACACCGCTGCAACGGGATCCGTGGTGCGTTTTGCGTTGAGGAGGTTGAACCGCATCGTAAATCCGCGTAGGCCTTGTCACGATGAAGCAAGAAACCGATATCGACGAAACGCGAGTAGCCTGAGATTGACTTGGTGGTATTATAATGCGTTCCACTCCATCCGACGCAACCCGGTCAACATTTTTGGCGCTGGCTGAGTAGCCGGACCGGGTGCGCCTGGACGTGCTCCATCCGACAATCGCGATCCAAGGGCTCGCATGCGCCACAAACTGCAGTTTGGGAGTACCCGATCCCCAGATCGTTCCGGCTGTTCTTTACGCGAAATTAGCGTTGCGGAACGAGTCCGTACTCGTTCTGGGTCGCTGAGCATTGATCCAACCGGGCTTTTCCAGCGTTTCGGGGTGGATGCAACTGGTCTTGACCCGACCGCGTGGGCCGTTCGCCCTCCTGATATGTCCCGGAATAGCCGGGATGAGTTTTGCGTGGCTCCGACCAAGGCATTCGGCGCTTATGCCGACTGAAGACGACCGAGCTGCAGGAGCTGCGTGGGGTCGGCTGATCGAGGCGGTGGCGACCCGGCGGGACCGTGCGGCCTTTGTCAGGCTGTTCCAGCATTTCGCGCCGCGCGTGAAGACGTTCATGCTGCGCTCCGGGGCGAGCGAGGCGGCGGCCGAGGAAATCGCCCAGGAAACCATGCTGTCTGTGTGGCGCAAGGCCGACTCGTTCAAGCCTGACACCGCGGGTGCGGCGGCCTGGATCTTCACGATCGCGCGCAATCAGCGGATCGACGCGTTCCGGCGCGAGCGGCGAGGCGGCGCTGTCGAGGTCGACAGCGACCAGGACATTGCCGAGTCTCAGGTTGATGAGCGGCTGACGCCGGAATCGCAGGTCGCGGCCGGTCAGTTGGAACACTATGTGCGCCGAGCCATGGCGCAGCTGTCGAACGAGCAGCTGCGCGTCGTCGAACTATCCTTCTTCGAGGATAAGCCGCATGGCGAGATTGCGGAACTCCTTCAGATCCCGCTCGGCACCGTGAAATCGCGTCTGCGGCTGGCGATAGCCCGGCTGCGCGCCCTGTTGGGCGATATATCATGACGGCCCAGGATCATCCCTCCGACCTCGAGCTCGCGGCCTTCGCAGCCGGCACGCTCGACGACGCTCGGCGTATTGCGGTCGCCGCGCATATCCGCGGGTGCGCGCGTTGCCGCGCTTTCGTGCGCGCGATGGAGCATGTCGGCGGCGTCGTGCTCGAAGGTCTCCCGCCCGCCGCATTGGCCGGCGGTTCGTTGGCTGAGGTGTTGGCGCGGCTCGACAGCCCGGCTCCTCCCTCGAGCACCCCGGGCGGCGGCTCATCGGCCGGCGGCGGTGTTTCCGGCGCAACCGGGGGCTTTCGCCGCCGCTGGTTCGGTCCTGGAAGACGGACCGCCTCAGGCAAGCGCCTCAGGAACGGATTGGCGAATGCCGCGCTGATCACGCTCTCGCTGGGAATCACCTATCTCACCGCCGAATACGCGTTCTTCCGCTACGGCCTGCCGTATGTGTCGATGAACCTGCGGCCGCATTTGCCGGACCGCGCCGATTTCTATCTGCAGAACTCGAAGGCCGATCATGTTCCGCGCGATTACATCGCGCTGATCGGCGATTCCCATGCGCAGGGCATGGGCGACTGGCTGTTGTCGGTCGGCGGGAAGAACGATCGGCCGTATCATTCGGCGAACGTCGTTCGCGAGCTTACTGGCAAGGATGTCGCCTCGTTCGGCCGCGCGGCGGCCGGCAGCGCGGAAGCGATGGTGCTGCGGGTCACCCGTATTCTGGGCGATTCCTACTGCTTTCTGTTCCCGCCGATCGAACGGCCGCAACGCTTCTTCATTTATTTCTACGGCGGCAACGACATCTACGACAACCATCGGCTCATGCAGCGCGCCCTCAAGGAAGGGAACTCCGATCCGCGCGCGAGCGTCGATCGCTTTCTCGAGCAGGAGTATGGCTCGGTGTCGCCGTGGCGATGTCACGGGCACTTGGGCGACATGATCTATCGCATGGCGAGATTTCTCGTCCGGGATTACTTCGCACAACATCGCACCATCGATCTGCCTCCGACCAGCAATAAGGTCCTGATCGGAAACAAGGCGACGGGAACTCCCGAACTGCAGACCCCCCCGGTAAACCTGTCCGAAAGTGAGATCGACGAAGCGGTCCTCGTATACGAGCGCGCCTTGGCCTGGCTTCGCCGGAATTTCCCTGACGTTCCGACCACGGTCGTGTACATCCCCGCTCCGGCGGCGACCTACCGTCACGCCGGCCCCGAAGTCGTCGCCAAGGACGTCTATCTCCCCGAACAGAGCAAGGCGTCCGGACGGGAGGCGATCGTCGACGGACCGGCCTTTCCGGTGTCCAAAGTGTACGACCACAGCCAGCTTGTATGCGAGAAAATCCGCACGGCCACGCTGAAATCGGGTGTTTCGTTCATCGATGCCCGACCGGCCTTTCGCCGGGCGGCGGCGCATCAACCCATCCATGGCCCGCGCGATTGGAACCACCCGAACGAGACCGGTTACCGGCTTCTCGGATCGCTCGTCGCCAACCACGTGAATGACAGCCCGACATACGCCTGCGATAACACGTGGCCGTCCTGACTCCCGCACGCGCGCAGCTGGCGTGTGACGTCCGGCAAATCGGCGCGATCAGCCGCGCGGGGACAGGCGAGGGGAGAAGGCGCCGGCCCGCGCCTGCACCTCGGCGGGAACCCGATAATCGCGCATCACCGTTCTCGCGTCGCGCAGGCCGCAGGCGTCGCGCTGAACGATGAACAGCCACAGCGCGTGTCCGGCCGACTCGACCAGCGCCGTGCGGAGGCTGCGGCTTTCCTCGGAGCAGCGCGCCTCCGGGTGCTCGGCATCGAATGCAGCGAGTGCGGCGAGCGCCCGTTCCAGCCCGCGTCCGAGTCGTCCCAGCGCCGCGGCCTTTTCCTGGGCGATTTCATAGTCGAGCGGCCCGCCCGCGGAGCGGTCCGGACGGCGAAAGGTGGGCGGGGTGATCGGCATGCTTCGTCTCGGGGCTGCGAGCCGCGGCGTCGGTCTTCATTTAGGTCGGCATGTCGAGGATCGCATCGCGGTCTTTCCCGCGGCGCGCGCTTACCGCGCCATCTTATCCCGCGAGCGGAGAGAGGGTTAACGGCCGCTCACTGAGAGGAGTTGCCGCCGCTCACGCCGCCGTGTCGGGCAGGTCGTCGGGCAGCGGACCGAAGGCCTGCAGGAGTTTTTCGCCGTGGCGGCTGCCGTCCACGGCCGCGACCAGTTCGTAATAGAGGGTCTTGTAGCTGAGGAACACCGCGCCCTCGGCCTGCATGCGCGCGAGCGCGCTGTCGACATAGCGCGAGGAGGAGAACAACAGCTCCTCCACCACGAAGACCTCGTAGCCGAGACCGAGCAGGCCGAGGCAGGACTGCAGCACGCAGACATCGGTTTCGCACCCCGCCAGGATCGCCTGTCTTTTACCGAGCCGTTCGATGTGCTCCCTGATTTCGGTTTCCTTGGTGAGATCGAAAAAATCCTTCTCGAAGGTTTCGGCGAGATCGCCCAGGTGCTTTTTGATTTCCTTCGGCAGGCGGCCCTTGCGTGCGATCGGCCGTTCGAGCGTGACGACGATCGGAATCCGGAAATGACCGAGCAGGCGCGCGAGATGCTTGCCATTGGCCTTGAGCGCCGGGCGCAGACTCTTGTCCACCTGGGACAAGAAGAAATCCTGTATGTCGATGATCGCGCCGAAGCACTGATCGGGGAGAATCCGTCTGGTCATCGTTCTCCTGGCGCCGTGCGTTTTTCACCACACTCTCCCATCCGGGAGAACGGGATGAGGATGAGTGCAGCGAAGTCCGAACCGGGTGAGGGGTGACGGTCCTCGCCGCTCGTATGAATGCCCCCTCCCGTTTCACTTCGCTCGACTCCCTCCCCGTTTGCGGGAGTGTCGGGGAGGGGCGTGCGAGGCGAAGCGAGTGATGCGCCCGGCGATCAATCGACCTCGGCCCTCATCGCGCTGCGGACGATCAAGCGGACATCCGAGAACGTCTTGATCACCGGCGACATAACCGAGTGCAGCCGCTTCTTCCCGAGCAGCATGTCATGCAGGGCGAGGTAATCCATCCCGGTGTTGAGGAAGCAGGCGATCGCGTCCTCCGGCGTCTCGACGATCGGCTCGCCCTTCACATTGAACGAGGTGTTGACCAGCACCGGCACGACGGTGATCGCCTCGAATTCCTTGAGCAGCCGGTACAGCCGTGCGTTCTGGTTTTCGCGCACCGTCTGAATGCGCGCGGTGCCGTCGACATGGACGATCGCCGGAATCTTGTCCTTCCATTCCGGCCGCACGCGCTTGACCAGGAGCATATAGGGCGATTCCTCCGCGCCCTCGAATATGTCGTCGACGCGCTCGGCGAGAACGACGGGCGCGAACGGCCGGAAGGCCTGTCGGTGCTTGACCCGGCTGTTCAGCTTGTCCTTCATCTCCGGCCGGCGCGGATCGGCGATAATGCTGCGATTGCCGAGCGCGCGGGGTCCGAACTCGGAGCGGCCCTGAAACCAGCCGAACACATGGCCCTCCGCGAGCAGCTTCGCGGTTTCCTCGCAGATATTCGCGCACGTCGTGGTGATCGTCTGCACGCGGACCAGCGGTTTGTTCGCGGCGGCGCGCGCCTGATCATTTTTGTAGGGCCTGCCGAGAAAGGCATGGACCATGACGAAGGAGCGGGGCTTCTTCAGGATCTCCAAATAGCCGTAATAGGCGCAGCCGATGGAGATGCCGTCGTCGCCGGCGGCGGGCTGGATCCATACATTGTCAAACCCGGCCTCGCGCTGGATGCGCCCATTGGCGACGCAGTTGAGCGCGACACCTCCCGCCATGCACAGGTTTTTCGCGCCGGTGGTCTCACGCAGCCACTTGGCGCGTTCGAGCAGCACCTTTTCGGTGTCGTCCTGCACCCGCCAGGCGATGTCCTCCCAGTGCTTCATGGACGGACTCGCTTCCCAGTTCCGCTCGCGCTCCACCAGCCGCGGCTTGTTGAAGTCCAACCCCCATTCGGGGAAAACGAGCTCGCCGTCTTTCATTTCGACAAGCGGCTTGAACGCTTCCGGACGGCCATAGGGCGCGAGGCCCATGACCTCGCCGCACTTATTCCAGTCGGCAAAAATATAGGTCGAGACGCGGCTGTACAACGCGCCAAGACCGGGCATGTAGAAAAACTCGTCGCTCAGAAACCCGCGCACCGGGTTGAGCCAAACCTTTGTCAGCGTTTCAAGCCGCGCTCCTTCAAAGCGGTAGTAGCTTTCCGACTCGCGCGCGAGCGGATTGACATTGTCGGTCGGCTGGCCCGGCTCGGTGATGTCTGCGCAATAGTTGCCGACGCCATCAACCACCATCACCACCCCCTCGGAGAACGGGCAGGCGGCGAAAGCGCTATAGGCGTGGGCAATGTGATGCGAAACCGTGACGACCTTGTTCGAGTGCGAAAGGTATAGGGGGTTTTTCGACGCCTGCTGGCGCTCCTTGTCGTTCATGATTTCCGGTATGTCCTGGTGCACCGTGCGGACTTCCAGGTCATCGACCGGCAGAACGTAGCAGTTGCGCACCACCAGATCGACATCTTCCAACGAGATGCCCTCGGCGTTGAGGCAGTAATCGACGACTTCCTGGAAGAAGCCGGTATCGTGCTTCTCGCGGGTGAGCCGCTCTTTGTTGATGGCGAACGCGATCTCGCCGTCGCGAAGCAGGCACGCGCTCACGTCGTGATCGTATGCGTTAATTCCGAGAACGTAGACGTGCTTTTTTTCCATCGGATTTCTTCTGGTGAACCGGTATTCATCCGGCACGCTGTTCGCGCGGGGGGGGTAATTCGGGTCAGTTGACCCTTGCTGGCGTCTAAACTAACGTCGCTTGTCCGGAAATGACAAGGAGGCAATATGAACGAAACAGTTGTCGCGAGAGCGAGGGCTCTGTTGGTCCGGGGCTTGGCCGGGACAGCGGTGGTCCTGACCTACGCTGCGGGAAGCATCGGGACACAAGTTCTCAGTGCCGTCGGGATCTCGAGTCTCGCGTTGACGTCGTCCACGGCCCCGGCGGAAGCCGGTTGGCGACGTCGCAGATGGCGGAGGCGTCGGTGGCGCCATCGCTGGTGAGCAACCAGGCTTCGGAGCGAAATCGAAAACGATCACCCGGGCGCGATACGCTCGGGTGATTTCTTTTTAAGCCGGTGGTCGATCGAGTTGCGCGCGCTTCAAAGAAGCCGCCTGCGATAGGGCAGGGGTCCTCGCAGCGAGTGAAAAGGGATTGCGGCCGGCTCCTTGGGAAGAGCCGGCCGCGCGCGAACCCGGTCGTGAGACGGAGAGGGATGGGGACGTGACCGGGATTCGCGGAACCCTTCGTTAACTGAGCTTCATTGCCTTTGCTCGTTGTGAGCGAGCTGGACCGTCCGGTTATCGCGACGCGGTGGTTGCGACCGCAGGTCGCGGATCGCCGAGGGCGACCCAGGTGTTCGGATCGGACTGCGACTGCCGCTTCACGAAGCGATAGCCGGTTTGCGTCCATGGCAGGACGTGCTCCGCCTGGTTGTCGAGCACGAACTCGCCCTTGTCGGTCTTGACCGTGAGCACGGCGTGGCCGTCATCCTTGTCGTCGCGCACCACCGTGATCAGCAGCGCTTCGCGGGGCCAGCCGGCCGCGATCAGCATGCGGCGCTTGAGGAGCACGTAATCCTCGCAGTCGCCGTAGCCGTCGTCCGGGTAGGACCATTTCTCGACCATGCCCCAATGTTCCATGTCGGTGAGGGGACGGATGCTCTCATTGACCCAGCGATTGATGCGTTTGAGATCGCGCCAGGCGCGCTCGGACAACACCGCGTCGCGCGTAGCGGTCGGCTTTGCGGCGCATTCGCGCGGATGCTCGACACAGAAGGAGAGCCAGCCGATCGGCGCGCGCGTGGCGTCGCCGACCGAAACGTAAAGCGGGCGCTCCTGCGCCGCGCCGGGCAACGGCGCGGAGGCGAGCGCCGCCAGGCTCAACAGGGCCGAGGCAATCCATCCAAGACGAATTTTCATTGTCGACCCCCTCGCGTCTCTCAGGGTCGACCTTCACAGATAAACTTTGCGGTGCCGCTAAATTGATCTATTAAAATTGAAACAAAGACAGGTAAATGATACGACTGTACTGTGTTAAGCGGGATTATTGCAAAATGAACGCAGTATAAATTGATTTGATTCAAATTTTATCTTTCGGCCGAACTAGGCGCGCCGCAGAGCCTAGCCGGAACTTCCTTCTTTCAAATCGATAAGCTTTTGATCTCACTTTCGTTTGTCGAGGGCGAGGGCAGGTTACTGGGTACGATCCGGGTTGATGGCGAGGAGTTCGAAGGCGCGCTGCTGCCGGCGGTTCCCGCGTCCGCGAGCAACTACGCCGACGAGCTGACCGATTGGGGTATTCGACCGCAGACGAATCTCAAATACGATGTCGGCAGCAAGACGCCGATTTCGATTCCCGGCGGTCGCCGCATTACCACGCAGGACATGAAGGACATGGGCCAGCAGGCCCTGGTTCTCGATGTGCTTGATGAGCGGACAGGTCATTACACCATCCCCGGAGCGATCCATCTACCGGGTGCCGGCAATTACGGCAACGGACATTTCGCCGACCGCCTGCAGGATAAGTTCCACGCCGTGCTGTCGGGCCTAGTTAGTCGGAATCCCGACCGGCCGATCGTGTTTTTCTGCGCTAGCGCCCAATGCTGGGAATCCTACAATGCGGCTTTACGGGCGCTGAAAATGGGGTTCCAGAACGTATTGTGGTATCGGGGTGGTTTGGCGAGCTGGAAAACAGCGAACCTTCCGGTGACACCACCTGCGGAGTTCTATCCGATCAAGTGACGGGATGCGCAAGGTTGGCGAGCGTGCTTGTAAGGCCGTCTGCGGTCAGGCCCGTGCTGACGCGGAGCGCGCGCAGGAGGCGATCGACCGCACCGGCCGAGCATCACGCATCAGGCGCTGAAGACATTCACAAGGCAGGCCGAGTCGACGGTGTCGAAGTACATGTTCCGACGCCGACGCCCGCCCTCTCAGGGCTGGAGGACGTTCCTGCGCAACCATGCGGAGGCGATCGCTGCGATTGACCTTTGCCTGGTTCCGACCGTGCGGTTCGAGCGACTGTTTGCCTTTGTCGTTATCGGCCATGGCCGGGGGCAGTTGCTGTGGTTTGCGGTGACCCGGCACGCGACGGCGGAGTGGTTGGCGCAACAGATCGTCGAGGCGTTTCCCTGGGATACCGCTCCGACTTGTCTGGTGCGCGGCAATGATGGTGCGTACGGCCCGGCCTTCAGGCTGCGGGTTCGGGCGATGAGAATCCGAGACCGACCAATCTCACCGCGATCACCGTGGCAGAACCCGTATGCCGAACGGCTGATCGGAACGCTGCGGCGCGACTGGCTGGATCACGTTCTCATCTTCGGCGCGCGGCATCTCCAGCGGATCCTGGCCGCATACGGATTATTGCAGTCAGACGCGGACGCATTTATCGTTGGACAAGGACGCTCCGCTCGGGCCACCTATCCAGCGGCATGGGGCACTGTGCCGATCCTGTCAGGACTGCATCATTGCTACGCGCGGATATGATTTTTCATCGTCGGGCGCAGTCCTGCGTCCAACGCAAGTCGAGTGTGCTTGGCGCAATTCTTGATATAATGACCTATGATGCTCATTGAACCCGCTCGCTCGCTGGCTCGCATACAGACAATCGACAAGTGTCTGTGGGCACCACTTGACGGTAGCAGGACCGATGCTAATTCCGACCTCGCGAAAGAGAATGGGCGTAAGCTCTTCTGACCCATGAAAGCCATCCGACTCCTTCAGGCGGAAAACACCATCTCGCGACACAAGCAGCGGCTCCACCAGGAACTGGTGTTTGTGATGCTCGTCGAGAACATTGCGGTCGACAAGCTGGTGGAGGTTCACTGGGCCGGCGAGGACAAGGTTTGGCATACGCTTCGGGCCGAGTATCACAGCTCCAGCGACACGAACCGAGAGGTCTGGCGCGCCCAGGCAACTTTCAGTCCGTCGGACGACGCTTCGCTGCCGGGCGATGTCGAGTTTGCGCTGCGCTACCGCGTTCTGGGAGAGGACTACTGGGACAACAACGAATCGCGCAACTACTTTTCAAACGCCGACTCCGGCGTGTTGCTGGAGAAGAGCGCCCGGTTACTCAATATCGATTTCAATCCGATCCTGCATGACGGGCAACGCTACTATCCGATCACGGTCGCCGTACGCCACTCCCTGCAGCCCAAGCACGTCTACATTCACTGGACGACGGACAACTGGCGCAGCACGCAGGTTACGCCCTGCTTCTTCTATAGGATGCACTGGGACAAGTTGCGCAGGAGCAGCGCCCGAAACCCGAATCGATACGATACGAGCATCTGGGTCAGCCAGATCAAGCCCGACGATGCGTTTCGCGTTCAGTACGCGATCGGCTGCGAAACGCCGAGCCGGACGATCTGGGACAACAATTTCGGCCACAACTACGTGGCCCGCCGCCGCCGGCTGAAGGTCCTCACGCTAAACCTGCACTGCTATCAGGAAGAAAACCAGGACGCGAAATTCAGTCAGATCGCCAAGGCTATCAACGACCTCGATATCGATGTCGTCTGCCTGCAGGAGGTGGGCGAGCAATGGGCGAACGGCAACGGGGACTGGGAATCCAATGCGGCCAAGATCATTCGCGATCGGCTGCGCCAGCACTATCATCTGCACACCGATTGGTCGCATCTCGGCTTTGACCGGTACCGTGAAGGCATCGCCGTCCTGAGCAGGTATGATTTCCTCATGACCGACGCCGGCTATGTGTCTTCCAGCCACGATGTCTACAGCATCGACTCCCGCAAGGTCGTGATGGTCCAGCTCAACGTGCCTTACATGGGCATGGTGAACGTGTTTTCCGCTCACCTGAGCTGGCCAAGCGGCGGCTTTTTCGAGCAGTTCGATCGGCTGCGCGCGTGGGCGAACCACAAGCATGGCAACCACCTCGCAGCCACTTTCTTGTGTGGAGACTTCAATATCAAAGCTGGCTCGGAGGGGTACCAGGCGGTCGTGTGGAGCCGCGAATATGAAGATCAATATCTGGCGGCGACTTCGCGGAACGCGTTTGAAAAGATCTTCCGCAAGCAATCGCCGAACATCGACCGCCACTTGGCCAAGGATGGTCGCATCGATTTCATTTTCATGCAAAAGCACAGCTCGCTGCAGGCCGTCGCGGCCAGGGAACTGTTCACGAATGGCGATCACTACGGTCGTGTTTCCGATCACACCGGCTACTGCGTCGAATTCGAGCCGAACTGGTGATTCCGCTATGCGGTCCTCGGAAGCCTTGT
>DASUPI010000072.1:0-6075 GCA_036281135.1 Rhodoplanes sp.
CTTGGCGTAGGGATCGAGCACCAGCTTGTTGGGATTATAGCGGTGGCCGTTTTCCGGTTCGTAGGGGCCGTGCACGCGATAGCCGTAGATCGTGCCGGGCCGGGCGTCGGGAACGAAACCGTGCCACACCTCGTCGGTGAATTCGGGCAGTTCGATCCGCTCGATTTCCTTCTCGCCTAGATCATCGAACACGCACAGCTCGACCTTGGTGGCGGAAGCGGAGAAAAGGGCGAAATTCACCCCGAGTCCGGTCCAGGTCGCTCCCAAAGGATAGGGAGATCCCTCCCGCAAGCGCGGCTTCGTCGCCTCTCGACTCCGGCTATCTGCGTCCGGCGGAACGAGTCTCGCTTCCATCATGTGAGAGCCCCTCAGTCCCTTGGTGTCGCTTAGGTCGACGAAACTACATTCAACGGCAAATCAGGAACAAAGTTCCCTTTGTGCGGGTGCAACAAAGCCTGGACGCGCTCGCGGCACCTTTTCGTTCATACGAGCGTTAACTTGCGTCCGGCGCGTTGCCGGTTGGAGGCGGTGTTGATGCCAGACAACGAGAGCAGCCCGGGGCATGTACGGGTTTCGGCTGCCGAACTGCCATCTCTTTCCAGGCTCCTGACCCTGGCGATCGCGGTGGTGGTGGTCGCCGCGCTCTATCTCGCACGCGACCTTTTCGTCCCGATCACGCTCGCGGTGCTGCTGAGCTTCGTGCTCGCGCCGTTCGTGCGTGTTCTGCGCTGGGTGGGACTGCCGCGCCCGCCCGCCGCCCTGATTGCGGTCATGCTCGCGCTGGCGGTCATCCTGGCCGTCGGCGGCGTGATCGGCGCGCAAATCGCGACCCTCGCCCAGGACCTGCCGCGTTATCAGACGACGATCCGCGAGAAAGTGGACACGGTCCGCGACCTCACGATCGGCCGGATCACTGGCCTCCTGCAGCGCATCGACGAGCTGCGGAACGGCGGCGCCGGCGGGGGCGAGTCGCCGCGCGGGCGCGCAGGAGCGCAGCAATCGCCCCGCGCCCCTGCCCAGCCGGCGTCGAACGCGGGAAGCGGCGGAGCCGGCGAGACCGCGACCTCGGCGTCGTCGCCGTTCACAATCCTTGGGAGCTTCCTGTCTCCCGTGCTCAGCCCGATCGCCACGCTCGGCATCGTGCTGGTGATCGCGCTCTTTATCCTTCTGCAGCAGGACGATCTGCGCGACCGGTTCATCCGCCTGGTGGGGGCGCGCGATCTGCATCGCACGACGGTCGCCTTGAACGAGGCGGTGCGCCGGCTCAGCAAGTATTTCCTGATGCAGCTCGCCCTCAACTCCGCCTTCGGCGTGGTCATCGCCATCGGCCTGTATTTCATCGGGCTGCCGAGCCCGATTCTGTGGGGCGTCGTCGCCGGGCTGTTCCGCTTCATCCCCTATGTGGGCGCGTTCATCGCCGCCGGGCTGCCGCTGATCGTCGCCGCCGCCGTCGATCCGGGCTGGTCGATGTTCGCCTGGACGCTCGTCCTTTTCGTGGTGACCGAACCGCTCATGGGGCAGGTCGTCGAGCCGCTCGTCTACGGACACTCGACCGGGCTCACCCCTGTGTCCGTGGTCATCGCCACCGTTTTCTGGACCTGGCTGTGGGGTCCGATCGGCCTGATCCTCGCCACTCCGCTCACGCTGTGTCTGGTCGTTCTCGGCCGGCACGTGGATCGCCTGGAATTCCTTGATGTCATTCTAGGCGACCGGCCGGCGCTCAGTCCCACCGAGAGCTTCTATCAACGCATGCTCGCGAGCGATCCCGACGAGGTGCAGGACCAGGCCGAATTGCTGCTGCGCACGCGCGCGCTCTCGGCCTATTACGACCACATCGCGCTGGGAGGTCTCAAGCTCGCGGCCCGGGATGCGTTGCGGGGCGGGCTCAACACGCCCCAGCTCCTGCGCATCCGCGATTCGGTGCAGGAACTCGTCGAGGAATTGGACGAGTATGACGACAAGAAACCCGACCCTGCGAAACCGGCCGCGAAGCCGCTCGCCGTCGCGCCATTGGAGCAGCCGGACAACGCAGCGCCAAAAGAAGGACAGGCGCCCGAGCCCGAGCCGGCAGAGCAGGGGCTCGGCTCAGGAGCGATCCTGTGCGTCGCCGGGGCAAGTCCGCTCGACGAGGCGGTTTGCTCGATGTTGGCCCAGTTGCTCGGAAAACACGGATTGTCGGCGAAGCGGCTCGCCGGCGATCGGTCCTCCCGGCCCGCCATCGCCACCCTCGACCCCGCGGGAATCGCGGTCGTGTGCATTTCCGCGCTCGAGACGAACGGCAGTATTGCGCGGCTGCGCCTCCTGGTCCGGCGCCTGCGCCGGCGTCTCCCGCATGCGCAGATCCTGATCGGTCTGTGGCCGCGCGATGAGGAGGCGGCGAGCACCGAGGACGTGGTGGCTGAGGTCGGCGCCGACCGCTGCGTCGTCTCGCTGGCCCAGGCGGTGCGAGTCTGCCTCGACGCGGCGCGGTCGGCGGCGGATTCGCCGGCCGATGAGATCGGGCCCGCCGAGATGGGGGACGCCGCCCCGACGCTGCTGCCGGCAAAGACTGCCGCCGCGGGCGCGAGGTAGCGCCGGCCGCAAACTGAAATCGTCGTCGGGGCTGTCGGGCTTGCGCGGATGGTGGCGAAGGAAACCGCGCTCAGTTGAGCTTCGTCTGCAGATCGCGGATGCCGTCGCCGATCAGCGTGTCGGCGACCTTTCCCTTCACCGAAGCGCCGAGAATCTTCTCGGCGGCGGCGACGGCCGCTTCGGCGGCGGAGTTGCGAACCTCGGCCAACGCCTGCGCCTCGGCCTGCGCGATCTTGTTCTCGGCCATCTTGGTTCGCCGGGCGACGAATTCCGCCACCTTGGTCTTCGCTTCGGCCTGCAGCCTTTCGCCCTCGGCTTCCGCGCTCTGGATGAGCGCTTGCGCCACCTCCTCAGCTTCATGCCGACGCCGTTGGTATTCCGCGAGCAGCGCTTGCGCCTCCATCCGCAGGCGACGCGCCTCGTCGAGCTCGGCTTGCACGCGGGCGCGCCGATCGTCGAGCGCGCCGAGAGCGGAGCGATGGGCGCCGACCCGCACCATCGCGAGCACGAACAGCACGAAGCCCACCGCGACCCAGAACTCAGCCTCGTAAAACATCGGCGGACCTTTCAGCGAGTCAGCAGGTCAGCGTTTGAGAACCTCGTCGACGGCCGATTTCACGGTGCGCTCCGAGGGAGGCGAACCGATCAGGCGGGCGACGATCGCGCCCGCCGTATCGACGGCGATGCCGCGCACATTGGCCATCGCCGCCGTCTTGCTGGCGGCAATGGTCTTGTCGGACTCGGTGAGGCGCTGATTGAGCTCGTGCTCGACCGATTTGCGATGCACTTCGCTTTCCGCCGCGAGCCGTTCTCGCGTCGTCATCGCCAAAGCATGCGCGCGTGCGTGAGCGTCGGCGAGCGCCTTCTCGTGCGCCGCCACCGCCGCGTCCGCTTCACCCTTCATGCGCGCCGCCTCGGCGAAGTCCGCCTCGATCTTGGCGCGCCGGCTGGCGAGGATCGCGCCCATCCGCGGCAGCGCGAACTGGGCGACGATCACGTACAGGACGACGAAGCAGACCGCGAGCCAGAGCAGCTGGGAGGCGAACGTGTCCGCCTTGAACGGCGGGAATCGGCCGCCATGCTGCGCCGGCGTGGCCTCCGTCGTGGCGTGGGTCGGCTGGGCCATCGGCCACTCCTCATCGAGGGATGCTCAGCGCCTCCGCGCTCAGCGCCGCGGTGTCCTCAGACCGCGAACAGGAGCAGGAGCGCGATCAGCAGCGAGAAAATGCCGAGCGCCTCGGTGACGGCGAAGCCGAAGATCAGGTTGCCGAACTGCCCCTGCGCGGCGGAGGGATTGCGCAGCGCCGCGGCGAGATAGCTGCCGAAAATATTGGCCACGCCGATGCCGGCGCCCCCCATGCCGATGCAGGCGATGCCGGCGCCAAGAAATTTTGCGGCCGTCGGATCCATGAGATGAGCTCCTTGAATTTGAGGGGAGGGGGATCGAGTGAATCAATGGCCCGGATGCAGGGCGTCGTTGAGGTAAATGCAGGTGAGCAGCGTGAAGACATAGGCCTGCAGGAAGGCGACCAGAAGCTCGAGCGCGGTCAGTGCGACCACGAGCACGAGCGGGAGCGAAGCGCCGATCCAGCCTAGCACGCCGAGCCCGCCGAGCCCGCCGACGAAGCTTGCGAAAACCTTCAACGTGATATGGCCCGCCAGCATATTGGCGAACAGTCGCACGCTGTGCGACACCGGCCGCGAAAGGAAGGAGAGCACTTCGATCATCGCGACGAAGGGAAGGATGTAGATCGGGACCCCATGCGGGACGAACAGCCGCAAGAAGCCGACCCCGTGCTTCCAAAAGCCGTAGATCAGCACGGTGAAGAACACGATCAGCGCGAGCGAGGCGGTGACGACGATGTGGCTCGTCACAGTGAACGTATAGGGGATCAGTCCGACTACGTTCGCGATCAGGATGAACATGAAGAGCGAGAACACGAGCGGGAAGAAGCGCATGCCTTCTTCTCCGGCCGAGCTGCGTATCATGTTCTCTACGAACTCGTAGGTGACCTCCGCCGCCGACTGCAGGCGTCCCGGCACGAGCTGGCGGCCGGCGGTCGCGCCGAGCATGAGCAGCGCCGTGAGGCCGACGGCCACGATCATGAACAGGGCGGAGTTCGTGAAATACAGCTCGGTGCTGCCGATTTTCCCAAGCGGGACAAGGTTTACGATCTCGAATTGATGGATCGGATCGGCCATGACCTCGTGGGCCCCCTTCTTCTTGCGGCCGGCGCTGTGCCGGGCCGTCAGGTCTTGCGGTCGCCCGCATCCCGGCTCGGCATCACCCCCGCCGAACGCATCACATTGAATACGCCGGCAGCGAAACCGAGCAGTAAAAAAACAATCATCCCCCAGGGCGAGATGCCCAGCCAGTAGTCGAGCGCCCACCCGATCAGTGCGCCGACGACGACGCCCCCCACCAGTTCGGAGGAAAGCCGGAACCCGCGGGCATAGCCCGACGGGTCTGTCGTCATTCGGGCGGCGGGAGCGGAGTCGGACGATCGACTGCCCCGTTGACTGTCAAGCTGTTCGCCGAGACGCCTGAGCCTCGCGGAGAGGGCGGCTTCCTCGGGTGGTCGGTCGTGCGGGTCGCGCGCATTATGGGCCATGTCCGCCTCCCTGCGCGTTGATGACCTTTTTCGACGTCCGGCCCCCGTTTAAGCCGGCGCGGACCTTACTGATGGCGGAAAAGCAAGTCAACAATCCGGGATCGGGTGGACGACCATAATCGGCGAGATTTGCGTGCGGGTCGGCCGGTCGCCGAGAGGCCCCACGATCTCCTGCTGTGCCGCGCATCTGTCTGCCGAATTGCCCGGGCCGCCGCCTTGCGGCAGTATGGACGCGGGCCGGGCAAAAACGGACAAGAGCGCATGATCCGGAGTTTCCTCCTGCTCTCCCTGCTGCTCGCCTCGGCCGGCGGGGCGGACGCCCAATCGCCTGCGCCGAGCGCGCCCGAGGCCGACGACACGCGGTTCAGCTATCACCGCAGCGAAGACGGGTTCGTCCGGCTCGACCAACGGACCGGACAGGTGTCCTATTGCGCGCGGCGGCCGGCCGGCTGGTCATGTCTTGCGACGCCGGACGACCGCGCCGCATTCGAGCTCGAAATCGGCCGGCTGCAGTCCGAGAATGCCGCGCTCAAGAAAGCCTTGCTCGATCGCGCCCTGCCTTTGCCGGGCGCGAGCCCGGAAGCAGCGGCGCCCCGCCCGCCGCAGGACTTGAAAACGCCGAGCAACGCCGAAGTCGACCGCGTCATGAGCCTGTTCGAACGGATTTGGCGCCGGCTGGTGGAGCTGATGGCGAACCTCCAACGCGATCTCAACAAGACATGATTGCCGTCGACCGGGCGGCTGGGGGCGCGATGCCAGGGCGACTCACATCGATTCGACAGGCGGCGATCACCGGCGTCGCGACCGCGACGCTGACCGTGGATACGAGCGGCCGGGGCTTTTTCGAGATCACGCAGGAAGCGCAGCGCTTCGTGACGGCGGCGGGCGCGGC
>DASUPI010000073.1:0-6505 GCA_036281135.1 Rhodoplanes sp.
GGTCGTCAGGGTCGCGGCAGCAACGCCGGAATTGGTCACCGTCCCGGCGCTGCCGGCGAGCGAACCGATGGTCTGACTAAAGCCGCCGAGATCCAGGACTGCGCTGGTGTTGAGCGTATGCGCGCTGTTGGCGGAGAACGCGTTGGTCGCGCCGGCCTGCAGCGTGCCGCCGCTGGAGCTGATCGTGGTGGCGCCGCTATAGGTGTTGGCGCCCGTGAGCGTCAGCGTTCCGGTCCCGCTCTTGGTCACCGTGCCGGCGCCGCTGATCGCCCCGCCATAGGTCAGCGTGCCGGTGCGGTTGAACACCAGCGCACTGTTGTTGACGATGTCGCCGACGATCGACCCGGTGGCGCCACTGCCGATCTGCAGCGTGCCGGCGCTGATCGTCGTGAACCCGGTATAGGTGTTGGCCGCCGACAGCGTCAGCGTGCCGCCGCCGGTTTTTGTAAGGGCGTTGGCTCCGGCAATCGTGCCCGACAGCGTTGCATTGAGGCCGTTGGTGTTGAACGTGCCGCCGCCCCCATTAAGCGTCACGGCGCGGGCTGATGAAAACCCGGTGTTGTACTGCAGCGTTCCGCCGGCCAGGGTGAGTCCGCCGGAGGCGTTGCCGAGATTGGCGTCGGCGCTGACCGCAAGCGTGCCGCCGCTGATCGTCGTCCCTCCGGTGTAAGTGTTCGCGCCGCTGAGGGTCAGCGCGCCTGCCCCCGCCTTGGTCAATCCGGCCGTTCCCGCGATCACCGTACTGACGGTCGCCGTGCCTCCGGCGACATCGATGGTCGGGTTCGCGCCGGCAAGCGTCAGGGTATTGGAGCCGGTCCGTGTGACGGTATAGCCGCTGGTATTGAAGGTGAGGTTTTGCGCTGTGACGGGGGCGTTGATGGTGACGGCGCCGGCCACGCCGCCGAAGACGGCGGTATCGAGCGCGGCATTGTTCCAAGTCTGGAACGTGACGCCGTTGTACCAACGCGCCGGCGCGGCGGTATTCCAGTTGGCTGTCCCGCCGCCGCCCGGAGTAATGCCGTCGGCGCTCCACTGCAAATCGGCCGCGCCGGCGCCGGCGCTCCACGCCAGTCCCAAAGCGATCGCGGCGGTTCCGCGCAGGAGGCGCCGGGCAGCATCCGCAAGCGCAACCGAGCGGGCGGCGATCAAGTCGGGGCTAAACACGCCGACCGAAGGCTCTCGACCCACCCAATCCATCGCTCTCCCACCATTTGGCCGAAGACCGCGCTCGATCTCAACCGGTTCGCAATAAAGTACCGCATGCAGGGAAGGCCTGCACGTACTTACCTTGATACAATTCAATGATTGATTTTTTCAACTTACAATAACTGATGGAGACCGTGGCCGTCGAGCGGTGGAGCCTCGTGTCAAAAACGTCACTATTCCTACTTGTTTCTTTCACTAAATTGCTTGACGTGCTTATCACGCAGCCCGAACGCAGACGTTGTGTGCGATTCCGTTTCGGTAGTTTTTTTTGCGTGGTCCGCATTTTCCGCGGGGGCGAGGCGAACCGGCCTCCGCCTCGCCAAAAGCCCGAGGGATTACGCGCCGACGCTTCTGGGAATGATTAATTAAAGCAGCGCCGCGCGCCTTCAGCGCAATCCGCCAAAGCGGGCATCGAAGCTCGACGCCGGCAACACCGGCTGTGCGCCCGTCATCGCCTGCGAGCCGTTTGCCGAGTTGCCGGCAAAGGCGGAAGCGCTGCCCGGCAGTTCGGAGGCGACTGGTTTTGCTCGTGCGCCGGACGAGGCGACCTTGCGCTTGGGTTTGTCCTTCGCCGTCTCCGGCTTGGAAGCGGATGTCGATTGCGAGGACGTCGACCGAACCGTGCCGTTGGACGGCGTGGCCGCGACCTTGGCAGGCGCGGATTTCGCTTGCGCCTTTGCGCTGCCGGCCCCGGAAGAGGCATCCTTTTTCGCCGCGTCCTTGTTTGCCTCACTCGCCTGCGTCCCGGAGAACAGCCTGGTGAAGAAATTGCCGGACTTCTGTTCGCCTTGCGCGCTCTGCGCGACGACCGGCTGCGAGGGATCGGCAGAAGCGACCTGCGTCAGCGACGATCTGCCAGGCGTAGAACCCGATTCGAGCGCGCGCGGCAGGCGGACCAGGGTCGGCAATCCGGAACCGGGTCGGGTATAGGCGGCAGGGCGGCCGGTGGTGTCGATGACGGTGTGCGGCTGCAGCTTGGCGACGAAGACCGGGTGCATCCCGCCGTCGCTTCCGCTGCTGGAGACGGTCTGTGTTCCGTTGCTGACGAGCGCCACGAATTGCCGCTCGTCGCGCTCGCGCTTGTCCTTGACGGACGCGGCGATTTGATCGGGAACGCGATAGCTGGGGCAAGATCCGCGCGAATTGAACGTCCCCCCGACGGCCGTCGCGTTGAACACATAGCGTCGGTCGCAAACATCGACCTTCGGCTCCTGCCGCGTAACCTCGAAATGATCGGAGCCTTCCTTGATCATCTTCCAGAAGGCGAGATGCGGGCTGTTGCGGTGCTTGGCGAGGTTCAGCGCCGTCATCCGGAACGGGAAGGCCTGCACCTGGAACGACTTCTGTCCGCCGAGGAACGCCTCCCGCCCGAGCGCGTAGATTTCCGCCATCTGGTCGTCGCTCATGGAATAGCAGCCGGCCGACGAGCAGTCGCCATGCACCATGAGGAAGGCGCCGTTGCGGTCATGCGCCTTGTCAAACGTGTTGGGGAAGCCGAGATTGAAGGCGAGATAGTATTTCGAATTCGGATTCATCTGGCCGGGGGTGATCGTGTAGAATCCCTCGGGCGCTTGGCGGTCGCCCTGCTTGACCTTGGGGCCGAGGTCGCCCGACCAGCGGCAGATCGGATAGGTCTTGAGCAGAGCGAACTGGCCGGACTTGTCCTGCTTCCAGAGTTCCAGCTCCGACTCTTCCTTGAAAATGCGGACGAGCATCGGCGATTCGACCGACATGCCCTTCTTTTCGATCAAGGCCTGCATGTCGCGCGACAGCGGCTGCATGGCGCGGCCGGTCTGGGCGAGGTCGTCGGTCTGGCAGCCGGCGAGCGCGACCGCAAAAGCGATCGACGCCGACGCCATGAGCGTACGGACAAAACCCGTGTGGCGTTTCAAACGGAAAACTCCCCCGTGCAGAGTCCCCACTCCGTTCCAGACGGTTATCCTTCAGATGTGGTGTAAGCAAGGCGAAATCGGGCGAAATCGGATGGAACACCTGGTCAAGGTGACCGAATAGTGAATTGTTAACCCGCAGAACAAGAACGATCGAATCAAGGCAGACGCGAGATCAGTACTTGTCCATATGAATACGTAGAATCCCCGCGCCCGATCCGGCGCTGCGCGGTTGAACTCTTATGCAGGGTGATTATTACCACGGCAATCACGTGACCCGAAGGTCGGCCATGCCCCGCCGGCTTCACGCGACCGTTCGGCCGATGGCGAGAAACTTCTCGCGCCGCCGCTGCCGCACCATGTCACGATCGAGCGCGCGCAATTCCTCGAATGCAAGCGCGACCGCTTCGCCGGCCGCCCGGATCGTCGCGGCCGGGTCGCGATGCGCCCCGCCGACCGGCTCCCGCACGATCGCGTCGATGACGCCGAAACGCAGCAGATCGTCGGCCGTGATCTTCAAGTTCTGCGCCGCTTCCTGCGCCTTGCCGGTGTCGCGCCACAGGATCGATGCGGCTCCTTCCGGCGAGATGACGCTGTAGATCGCGTGCTCAAGCATGAGCACGCGGCTCGCCGTGGCGAGCGCAATCGCTCCGCCCGAGCCGCCTTCTCCGACGATCACCGCTACATTGGGGACGCTGAGTTTCAAGCAGGACTCTGTCGAGCGCGCGATCGCCTCCGCCTGGCCGCGCTCCTCCGCGCCGATGCCGGGATAGGCGCCGGCCGTATCGACGAATGCAATCAGCGGCAAGTCGAAGCGGTCGGCCATTTCCATCAGCCGTACCGCCTTGCGATAGCCTTCCGGCCGCGCCATTCCGAAATTGTGCTTGATGCGGTCTTCGGTATTGGCGCCCCGCTCCTGTCCGATGACGCAGACGCCTTCGCCGCGGAAGCGGCCGAGGCCGCCGACGATCGCTTTGTCCTCGCCGAATTTCCGGTCGCCGGCGAGCGGCGTGAAGTCGGAGATGAGGTTGGCGATGTAGTCGACGCAATGCGGCCGTTGCGGGTGGCGCGCCACCTGCGCCTTCTGCCAGGGTGTGAGATGCGCGTAGACTTCTCGCAGCGCCTCGGCGGCTTTCGCTTCGATGCGCGCCACTTCCTCGCCGATTTCCACGCTGCCGGTTGCGTGGTCGAGCGCGCGCAGCTCCTCGATCTTCGCTTCGAGCTCGGCGACCGGCTTTTCAAAATCGAGATAGGTGCGCATCAAATCTTGCAGCTGGGCATGGTGGACCGATGACGGCGCGCGACAAGACCCGCAAAGCTCCCACCAAGTCAAGTGCCTGTCCGGATTTTTCGGCCGCGCGCGGTCGCCCTTGCGGTCCCAGGGCGTGCGGCCTATGTCACGGCCGCACGAAACGGGCGGCGATCGGCGGGCGCTCTCGCCTGCGCGCTTCTATCCGCGAACAGGTTCCCACCGCGCTGGAAAATGCACTAACTGACTTATTTCGGCGCCTCTGGGCGCCGCTCACACGGCTGATCTCCTCGCTTTTCTTGGTGCACCATGGACATCGAAAAGAGTCCGCTGCTCACCGATCTGTATCAGTTGAACATGATGCAGGCCTATCTCACCAATGGCCTGACGGGCACGGCGGTTTTCGAGTTCTTCGTGCGGCGGCTGCCGGAGCGCCGCGCTTTCCTGCTCGCGGTTGGCCTCGAGCAGGCGCTCGATTTCCTGGAGGGGCTGCGATTCTCCGAGGAGGATCTTGCTTATCTGGCAAGCACCGGCCGCTTCGATCAGGCGATGCTCGGTTACTTGAAATCGCTCCGCTTCACGGGCGACGTCGATGCGATGGCCGAAGGGACGGTGTACTTCCCCGACGAGCCGATTCTGCGCGTGGCCGCGCCGCTGCCGCAGGCGCAGCTCCTGGAGTCGCGCCTCATCAATATCCTGCACTTCCAGTCGCTGATCGCGAGCAAGGCGGCGCGCGTGGTCCTGGCCGCGCCCGGCAAGCTCCTCGTCGATTTCGGACTGCGCCGCGCGCATGGCGCGGAGGCAGGGCTGATGGCGGCGCGCGCAAGCTATGTCGCGGGGTTCGCCGGCAGCGCGACCGTGCTCGCCGAAGAGCTTTACGGGATTCCGGCCTATGGCACGATGGCGCATTCCTATGTCCAGGCGCATGACGACGAGATCGCCGCCTTCGAGAGTTTCGCGCGCGCGCGCCCCAACAACCTGACGCTGCTGATCGACACCTACGACACCGAAGCGGCGGCGAAGAGAGTGGTTGAGCTCGCACCCAGCCTCAAGGCGGACGGCATCCTCGTCCAGGCGGTGCGCATCGACAGCGGCGATATCGCCGCGCTGTCGCGCCGGGTCCGGCAGATTCTCGACCAGGGCGGGCTTCCCGACACACGGATTTTTGCAAGCGGCGGTCTCGATGAGGACTCGATCTCCGCACTGGTGCGCGCGGGCGCTCCGATCGACGGCTTCGGGGTCGGCACCAGCCTCACCACCTCGTCCGATGCGCCGACCCTGGATTGCGTCTACAAGCTGCAGGAATATGCTGGCGTACCGCGGCGCAAGCGGTCGGCCGAAAAACAGACCTGGCCCGGCCGCAAGCAGGTGTGGCGGCGCTATGCGCCGAGCGGAGCGATGATCGCCGACGTGCTGTCGCTTGAATCCGATCGCCAGGAGGGCGAGCCATTGCTTCAGCCGGTGATGCGGCAGGGCCGCCGGCTGGGGCTGAAGCCTTCGCTCGCCGATATTCGCGCGCGGGCGGCGGCCGAGCTTGCGAACCTTCCCCGCGCGCTACAACAGCTCGAGCCGGAGCGCGTTTATCCGGTGCGGATCGGCGAGTCCCTGATCGCGCTCACCGCCGAGGTCGATCGAAGGATCGCGGCCCATCACTGAACCGCTTACCGCCACGCAACGGAGTCCGACCGTGCTCGATCGAACCACGCTCTATATCAACGGTGAATGGGTTGCGCCGGACGGCAAGGGCGCGATCGATGTGCGCAGCGCTTCCACCGAAGAGGTGATCGGGCGCGTGCCGGAAGGCACGGCGCGCGACGTCGATGTGGCGGCACGAGCGGCGCGGGCCGCGTTCCCCGGTTGGATGGCGACGCCGCCGGCCCAACGCGGAGCATTGCTCAAAAAGATTCACGACGAGCTGAAAGCGCGCGCCGACGAGATCGGGAAAATCATCGCCGGGGAAGTCGGCATGCCGCTCAAGCTCGCGACCCGCATCCAGGTCGGATCGCCGATCAACATTTTTGCGATGTATGCGGGGATGGCGGGGGAGTTCGAGTTCGAGAGCCGGATCGACGGCTCCTTGATCGTGCGCGAGCCGGTCGGAGTGGTGGCCGCGATCACGCCGTGGAACTACCCGCTGCACCAGATCGCGGCGAAGATCGCC